>JALSTB010000012.1 GCA_026983955.1 Melioribacteraceae bacterium | reverse complement strand
GCAAAATCGGGAAACATAATGTTTGAAACGAAACCGCCTGCGGCACCGAATTTGGCAATCCATTTAACGGACCCTGATGATTGGGCAAAGGAAAATGAATAGAATCCAAATAAAATTATAACCAAAAATTTTGTTTTCATAAAAGCAATCTATTTTAAAATATGAAAGTTAGCGATTCTTGCGATAAGATAAAACTTAAATGTAAAATTAGAATCAAATAAAATAAAGGCCGGAAGATTTCTCATTTTCGGTTGCACCACAACAAGGAAAGAAATCTCCACAGCCTTAATTAAAAACGGAAACTAATCCATTATCATACGTAAGAACGATGTACCATTGTCATCATTCCGTTTGGAGTCGTCATTTTTTTTTGTCTCAACTTTTTCGAATGCATCAAGTTGATCGAGTTTAAAGCCACTAGCCGGCATCGGATCATCGTCCGGCAAAATATTTTTTGAACCTTTTACTCTGAATATTGTGGGTTCGTCCAAATCAATTGTTTCTTTTTGTTGGACTTTGTCATACTTAAACCCGGTAAAGCCTTCTTTCTTCTTGGGTTGTTCGGTTTTTTCAATATCTTTTTCAATTTGGGTTCTTATTTTGCTTTCCTTTTCACCGAATCCGGTTGCAATTACGGTATAGGATACATACTCGTTCATATCTTCTTTATTCACCCAACCGAAAATAATATTAGCCTCTTCACCGGCTGCTTCATAAATAATTTTATTTCCTTCGTCAATTTCCTGCATTGTAAGGTCATCGGAGCCGGTAACGTTAAGCAGAATATTTTTTGCACCTTTAATGCTAACACCTTCCAGCAATGGAGAAGAAATTGCATTTTGTGCTGCTTCAATTGCCCGGTTTTCACCGGATGCAACTCCGCAACCCATAATTGCCTCTCCGCTTGCGTTCATAACGGCGCGCACGTCTGCGAAATCGACATTTATAATTCCCGGGATTGTGATAATATCGGCAATTCCCCTGGTTGCTTCGTAAAGAACTTCGTTGGGTTTATCGAAAGCGCTTGAAGCCGGTGCATCGCCACCTAAAATCGTAATTATTCTGTCGTTTGGAATAACAATCAAGCTGTCAACGTTTCTTCTTAATTCGTGTATTCCTTCCTCGGCGTTCATCATTCTCTTCTTGCCTTCCCATCTGAACGGTTTGGTAACAATGCCTATAACAAGTGCGCCAACACTTTTTGCGATTGAAGCTACCACCGGTGCACCACCCGTACCGGTTCCACCGCCCATTCCGGCAGTTACGAAAACCATATCGGTGCCTTCCAATATTTTAGCAATTTTATCCCGGTCCTCTTCAATAGCTTTCCGTCCAACGTTCGGATCGGCACCCGCGCCCAAACCGCGCGTAACATTAACACCGATTTGAACCTTGTGGTGTGCATGACTCAGTTTCAGCACTTGTGCGTCGGTATTAATTGCCACATACTCAACGCCGGTTAAACCTCGTTTCATCATACTTTCAACGGCATTGCAGCCACCGCCGCCTATGCCAACTACTTTTAATTTTGCTCTTAATGGCTCTTCTTTATCGAGCATAAAGAATTTTGACATGTTGTCCTCCTTGTTGTGGTGTATTATAATTCATCAAAAAATTCTTGTATTTTCTTAAAAAATTTTGAAACGTTGAAATTCTTTCTGGGTCGCGAAGTTTTAATTGAAATAACATTTTCGGATGAAGGTGAACCCGGAATACCTTTAATTAACCCCGCGACGGTTGCAAATTCCGGACTTTCAATTTCATTCGACAAACCGTTACCCAATTCAAGCGGGACGCCTATTCTTGTGGGCAAACCGAAAACTTCTTCGGCAAGATCTACAATTCCCCTTAAAAGTGAACCTCCACCGGTTAGAACCACTCCCGCTTTAATTTTATTTTTAAAATTTGTCTGACGTAATTCATTATCAATAATTGTAAAAAGTTCTTTCATTCTAACATGAATAATTTGAGTTAAAAGGGATACGGGTATTTTAATTGTTCCCCGGGCACCCACTCCTTTAATGTAAATATCTTCATCTTTAATTATTGCTTCCTCCGAAGCATAACCGTATTCTTTCTTCAGTTTTTCGGCTTCGGCAGTCACAATCCCAAGTGATTCGCGGATATCGTTTGTAACTTGATTTCCGGCAACGCCAATCACCTTTGTATGCTTAATGCTTTTTTCATGGTAAATTGCAATATCCGTAGTACCTCCACCGATATCGATAAGAACAACACCCAAATCCTGTTCATGCTCATCTAAAACTGAAACGCTTGACGCAATGGGTTGGAGGATATAATTTTCCACACTGTAGCCGGCTCTTTCGACGGATTTACGGATGTTTTGAATTGCCGGAATTGAAGCCAAAACAACATGATTTAAGGCTTCCAGTCTCGAACCGCTCATACCAATAGGATTCTCAATCCCGCCTTGGTGATCGATGAAAAACTCTTCGGGTATAATGTGCAGAATTTGCCTGTCGGACGGAATTCTGATTGTTCTTACATCGGCTTTAAGTCTGTCTATATCCGATTGGGTAATCTCACGGTCAGGATTATTAATTGTTACATAATTTCTGTGCCTCAAACTTGTGATATGTTCACCCGCAACTCCGACGTTTACGCTTCTTATATCTATATCCGCCCGGTTTGAAGCTATTTCCATTGCTCTTTTAATAGCTTCTGCGGTTTTGCCGATATTTGCTACCAAACCTCTGTTCAAACCTTCGGAAGGTGCAACGCCGAAACCCAAAATACTCAGTTTGTGCCCTTGCCTTTCGGCAATAACGGCTCCAACTTTCGTTGTTCCCAAATCGAGTCCGGCTAAAATATTTCGTCTCATAATATTTTTTTCACTCCCATTGCTTTATCGTTTTGCGTTCCGATAAAAATATGATTATTAAATCTTAAATCGATATATGAAATATCTTTGACATTTTCGTTTTTAATAGAACTGTACAGGTCACAAAACGTTAATACATTGTCCAATAAATTTTGTTTGTTGATTATCACAGGGTAATCGGTATCGAGCATTGTAAGAATTATATTATTTTTCTTTGTCAAATCGACACTTGAAATCTCAGAGTAAAAACCGGAATTGTACAGTTCAACAGATTTTAAAATTTTCAAGGCATCTTTCAAGTTTATATTTTTAGAATCTTTTATATTATCCGGTAACATAACCACCGGCAAATTTATATATGAAGTTCCGCTTAAAACCGGTAATATTCTTCCATCATCAGTAACGATTTTTTCAACATCACCTTGAATCAACAATGCATAGAAAGGTACTTCGGTTATTTCAACTTCAACTATACCATCTCCTTTATACAAAACATCGCATTTATCTATGTACGGGTGTTTTTCCAATTTGTCTTTAATCAATAGCAAGCTCAGGTTACCGTACGAATTTTTACTGTCCAGTCGTGCAAATTTCAAATAATCTTTTGAAGAAAGATGCAGCGTGTTTTTAAGCGTTATTTTATTGATTTTTTTATCCGTATTCCCATCCAAAATTACAGTAAGGGCAATCAGCAGTAAAATAAACAGTATAAATCCTTTTGAGTTTGAAATTATCCTAGTCATTATACCTCAACTTTATTTTTATAAAGTTCAACAAATTTTTCTCCATATTTCCAAATATCACCTGCACCCATCGTTACAACAATATCGCCGGGTTCCACAATCTTCATCAATAATTCCGGTACGTTATTCTTATCGGGTTCGTAAATCACATTTTTGTGACCGTAATCTTTAGTAGCTTGGGCAATCAACTCGCCAGAAACATTCTCGATTGGTTTTTCCCGTGCGGGATAAACATCGGTGCAAACAAACACATCGGAATCCAGAAACGCCCTTCCGAATTCTTTATAGAAATCCCTTGTTCTTGAATACAGATGCGGTTGAAAAACAACAACCAATCTTCTCTTCCAACCTTTTCTTATTCCTGAAAGAGTGGCATTTATTTCAGTGGGATGATGTGCATAATCGTCTATAACTAAAATATCGTTACTGTATTTTGTTTCGAATCTTCTGTATACGCCGGAAAACGATTCCAATGCTTTTTTTATCGTTTCGAATTTAACGCCCAGTTCCCTTCCGATAATGACCGCAACGAGTGAGTTTTTAACATAATGAATTCCAGGCAGTTGCAAGGTAATACGCCCCAATTCCTCACCTTTGTACTGAACGGTATAAGAACTTTGATACTGGTTAAACTCAACATCAACAGCCCTTACATCCGCTTGCGAAGTTAAACCGTATGTAATAGTTTTTTTGTTTATCAAAGGAATAATATCTTGCAAAGCAGGTTCATCCAAACATAAAACCACGAATCCGAAAAACGGAACTTTATTTGCAAATTGCACAAAAGCATTCTTAATATCATCGAGGTCTTTGTATGTATCCAGATGCTCTTGTTCCAATGTTGTAATAGCGGCAATGGTTGGTGTAAGTTTAAGAAATGTTCTGTCGAATTCATCCGCTTCAACCACAATATATTCACTATTACCCAGACGCGCATTTGTTCCGCCAAGCCCGCTCAATTTGCCGCCTACAATAATTGTAGGGTCAATACCACCTTCAGTTAAAACCAATCCCACCATTGAAGTAGTAGTTGTTTTGCCATGAGTGCCGGCAATGCCAATACCGTATTTCATTCTCATTGTTTCGGCCAACATTTCAGCCCTTTTGATTACAGGAATCTTACGTTCAAGAGCGGCTTGTACTTCGGGGTTGCCGGTACTTACGGCAGAGGAATAAACCAGCACATCGGCATCGTTAAGATTTTCCGGTGAATGCCCGATGAAAATTTTACAACCTATTTCCCGCAATCTTTTGGTGATTTCACTTTCGTTCAAATCCGATCCGGAAACTTCGAAACCCTCATTAATCATAATCTCGGCAAGGCCGCTCATTCCGATTCCACCGATACCGACAAAATGAATTTTTTTAATTACTTGCCTGAACATCAGTTAACTTCCGCCAATTTTATTGCTTCCCGTGCAATTTCCACGGCAGCATTTGGTTTTGAAAATTGTTTAATATTCCGTTTCAATTCTGCTAATTTTTCACTGTCGTTAATTAAAGATTTAACTACCGTATATAATTTATCCTTAAGTTCTTCATCTTTAATTATTATTGCCGCATTGCCCTCTTCCAAAGTTTTCGCATTCATGTATTGATGATTGGCCGCTACGACCGTTGACGGTATGAACACTACCGGCAAACCCAGTGCTGCCACTTCGGCAATGGTAGTGGCACCGGCACGGGCAATTACCAAATCGGCAGCGGAGTATGCTGCGGTCATATTTTCAATAAATGGATAAACTTTTATATTTTTACTATTTAATTTTTTATATTCTTCAAAATAATTTTTCCCCGTTTGCCAAATAATTTGCATACCGTCCCGCATTATCTTCTCGAGATTTGCCGCCAAAGCTTTATTAATATTTCCTGCACCCAAACTACCGCCTAAAACCAGCAAGACTTTTTTATTTTCATCCAAACCGAATTCCGCACATGCTTTACTTCTTTCAATGAGTTGCAGATCAACCCGTATCGGATTGCCGGATACTTTTAGTTTCGTTTGATCTCTGAAATATTTTTTGGTTTCCTCGAAACAAATATGGATTTGCTCGGCTTTTTTCTCCAGCAAACGATTGGTAATTCCCGGATAGCTGTTCTGTTCGAGCAAGATAATTTTTGCACCCATCACCGAGGCACCTATTGCAACCGGTCCCGAAACATATGCTCCCGCTCCAATCATAACTTTTGGTTTAAATTTAATATTTATAATTAAAGATTGTATCATTGCAATTATAAGTTTTATTGGAAACAGTAAATTTTCCAGTTTGAATTTTCTGGAAAATCCGCTTACCCAAATTGTTTTAAAATCAAATCCTTTCGACGGTACCACTTTTGCTTCAATTTTATCTTTAGTTCCAACAAACAGAATTTTAGATTCGGGTTTTAAAATCCTTATCTGCTCGGCAACCGCAATTGCGGGATATAAATGTCCGCCGGTTCCTCCACCGGCAAGTAAAAATCTATAGTCTGCCTTTCCCGTCATTTACTTTTTTTTCCCTATACGTAATTTTTTGTCTTTAATCTGTAAACCGATATTAATTAAGATTCCCATCGAAATGCAAAACACAATTATTGAAGTACCGCCAAAACTGATAAACGGCAGTGTGATACCTGTCGTCGGGACAATTCCTATTCCAACAGCAGCATGTAAAAACGCGCTGATTACAATCATAAACGAGATGCCGAATGCAAGAAGTTGTCCGAATTCGTCTTTTGTTTTTTTCGCAATTAACAAACCGATCATGAAAATAGTTAAATAGGCAAAAAGTATTAATAACGTTCCGATAAAGCCGAATTCTTCACCCAGCACGGAAAAAATAAAATCGTTGTGAGGTTCGGGTAAAAACAAATTACTTTGCCTGCTGTGCCCCAAACCCAAACCGGTAACTCCACCGCTTCCAAGCGCTACAAGTGATTGTTTCAGTTGATGACCAACATTCCCGTTTATCAAACTATCGATGAATGAAAGCACCCGGCTTCTTGAATGCGGAAAAATCATCATTACCGTTCCACCGGCAAAACCTGCCGTACCAACTATTCCTGCCAAGTGCAATATTCTTGCCCCGCCTACATAGAGCATTGTAAATGATGTAAACAAAACTATCATGCTTGTACTAACATTCGGTTGAATCAATATCAGCACGCTTATAATAAAAATCCAAAAGAGCGGAAACACCAAACCGTTTTTATAATCTTCTATTTTTTTACCTTTTTGTGCAATCAAAACCGCCAGGTGAACAATCAAAAACAATTTAGCCAGTTCAGACGGTTGAAATCTAATTACTTTAAGATTAATCCATCTCGAAGCCCCTTTTATATCCGGGGCGAAAATCAATGTTGCTATGAGCAGTAAAACGGCGATTATCATAAAAATTTTACTGTAATCTTTGTAGTAGCGATATGGCACCACCGAAGCCAATATCAAGCCGGTAAACGCAGCTATTACTTTCCACAAGTGCGACATGAAGACGTTCAACCCTTTGGCGCTGAAGATTAAAAAACTGCCGAGGATAACTAATCCTATTGTAATTGTTAAGAGTGTTCTTACTAATATTTTCATTTTAATTTATTAACCGCTTCTTTGAAAAATTTTCCTCTTTCTTCATAATTCCGGAACATATCGAAACTGGCGCATGCCGGTGAAAGCAAAACCACACTGCCCGGGCTTGCTTCGTTTCGGGCTTTTGACACACATTCGTCGAAATTATTTACAATTTCCACCGGTACAATCTCTTTGAAAAAACCGTAAATTTTTTCAGCCGAACTACCTATTGCATATATTTTTTTTACTCTTTCCTTAACAAGGTTTTTAATTCTATTGTAATCGTTACCTTTGTCCTGCCCGCCTAAAATCAAATAAATACCGGATTCGAAACTTCTTAAAGCGTACCAAACGGAATCTATATTTGTCGCTTTTGAATCGTTGATAAATTTCACACCGTTTAATTCCCTTACCAATTCCAATCTGTGTTCAACGCCTTCGAAATTCCCCAGAGCTTTTTTTATGATTTTATTTTCTATGCCCAAGGTTTTGGCAATACCTATAACAGCCATAGAGTTCATCAAATTATGCTCGCCTTTCAGACTCAACTCACCCAAGTCGCAAACTTCTTCGGCGGTATCTTCGCTGAGAAAAACAATTTTCTTTTTATCAAGAACCACACCGGTACCGGGGTTTTCCTTAATCGAAAAAGGAATCAAAGCGGTCTTGCTTTCCGCCACAATCCTCTTTACAATTTCATCATCAAAATTGTAAATCAAATGTTCATTGGTTGTTTGATTTTCAAAAATTCTCATTTTCGATTTAATATATAAATTAAAGTCGTTATTATATCGATTTAAATGATCCGGAGTAATATTCAGCAAAACCGAAATATCCGGTTTGAAATTTTTAATAAAATCGAGCTGAAAACTCGAGACTTCCAAGGCAACGAACTCGTTTTCTTTTACATCCATCACGATGTCGGAAAAAGCTTTGCCGATGTTTCCGGCTAAGTAACAGGTTTTACCGGCAGAATTCAAAACATGCGCACATAAAGTGGTAGTTGTTGTTTTTCCGTTCGTTCCCGTAATTGCAATAATCTTACCTTTACAAAACCAGGATGCAAATTCAATTTCACTAACAACATCAATGCCCTTTTCCTTGGCAAGTTGGAGCACAGTGGAATCAGAAGGCACACCCGGACTTGTAACAATGAAATCGGCACCATACACTTTGCCGGTATGTCCACCGGTTTCATACTCGATGTTTTCTTGTTTCAATATGTAAAGAACGTCTTTGAGTTTCTCTTCCGGTGCAACGTCACTCACAAACGGAATTGCACCAACTTTTTTAGCCAGTCTTGCAGCACCAACTCCACTTCTTACAGCACCAAGTATCGAAATTCTTTTACCGCGCAAATCTTTCATCTGATTTTGAACGAAGCCAAACTGATTATTGCAAATATGATCGAGATAATGTAAAACCTTACAACAATCTTGGGTTCCGCCCATCCCATCAATTCAAAGTGATGATGAATAGGCGCCATTTTGAAAACCCTTTTGCCTTCTCCGTATTTTTTCTTTGTGTATTTAAAATACATTCTTTGAATTATAACCGATAAGGCTTCAACAAAAAATATTCCTCCCAAAATAGGAATAAGCAATTCTTTCTTAATTAAAATAGTTATTATCCCGAAAGCCCCGCCAAGAGCCAACGAACCGGTATCGCCCATAAATACTTCGGCGGGATAAAAATTAAACCAGAGAAATCCCAAGCCGGCACCAATAAATGCAGCTATGTATATCGTTAGCTCTCCCGAGCCTGGTAAATAAATTACGTTAAGATAATCTGCATAAATTTTATTTCCGGAAATGTAAGCAATAACCGCCAAGGTTAACATTACAATCAACATTGAGCCTATCGCCAAACCGTCCAATCCATCGGTGAGGTTTACTGCATTCGATGTTGCCGTTATAATAAAAATAACCGCCGGTATGTATAAATATGAAAAATCCCAATTCAAATTTTTAAAGAACGGAAGAGTCGTCTGAGTATTATAAGGTGCAAATTCCGGTAATAAGTAAATGGTTACGCCAACCACCAATCCGATAAGAATTTGGCCCATTAATTTATATCTTGCAATTAGCCCTTTTGAATATTTTTTTACAACTTTCAGGTAATCATCCACAAAACCGACAAAGCTCAACCACAGCGTTCCCGCCAGTACCAAAATTATATAGGTGCTTTTTATATCGCTCCACAACAAAACGGGAATTACAACCGAAAGAATTATTATAATTCCTCCCATTGTCGGTGTACCGGCTTTCACTTTGTGGGTTTTAGGTCCAACTTCCCTTATTGTTTCACCTATTTGCTTTCTTTTTAAATAAGCGATTATTTTGGGTCCCGCGTAGAATGAAATAAACATTGCCGTTATTGCAGAAAGTGCCGAACGGAACGACAAAAATCTGAACACATCGAATCCGGGTGGATTAAATACTTTGTTTATGTAATCGAATAAATAGTAAAACATCAGTTTTCTCTTTCCATAATTAGTTCGACAAATTCTTCCATTCGCATTCCACGTGAGCCTTTAATAAGAATCAACGCACCATTTAGATTCAACTTTTCCAAATATTTTACCAATGCTTTTCTTGTCCTGAAATGAACTGAATTTAATTTTTTACGTACCAGTTCGTCAGTTAAGTATTTCATGTGTCTTCCAATGGTCAATACAATCATAGGTTTTACACTCTTAATCTTAGTTCCGAGTTTTTTGTGGTACTCAATACTTTTTTCACCCAACTCAAACATGTCCCCCAAAATGATTATTTTATTTTTGTAAGTATTTATTTTTTTTATAACGTCTAAAGCTTCTTTAACCGATTGCGGATTGGAATTATAAGTATCGTCAATTAATGCGAATCCTTTCCGTTTAATCAAATTAAGTCTGCCATTAACCGGTTTTATTTTTTTTGTACCGTTTAAAATTTCACTTTTCTTCAATCCCAGTTTAAGCGCAACTGCAACGGCAGCCAAATAGTTGATTGCGTTGGAGAAACCCAGCAGCGGCAAAACAACCGATAAGTTCTTGCCAAATCCTTTTATATTAATTTCCGGATTACCGCTTTCCGTGAAATCCGTTATGGTTCCTTGTACATTAGACAGTTTATTAAACCCGTATGTAACGACATGATTGAACTTGTTTTTGTTTTTAGACAATAGCGGATCGTCGTTATTTATAAAAACCGTACCGCCAAGCTCACCGGTTATTTTCAGTAAAGCTGATTTTTCTTTATAAACGCCATTGCGGTTTTTCAAAAATTCTACATGCGAATCACCGATATTCGTAATCAAAGAATAATCCGGCTCGGCAATTTTTGCGGTATATTCTATTTCCCCGAAATGGTTTGTCCCATGTTCAAGAACCAAAAGTTCAGTTTTTTCATTAGCCGACAAAATTGTTAGAGGCACACCAATTTGATTATTGTTATTGCTTTCCGTTTTTGTAACTTTATAGCGTTCGGAAAGCAGCACGGATAACATTTCTTTCGTTGTTGTTTTTCCGTTACTGCCTGTAATCGATATAACATTTCCATTTAATTTTCTTCTCCAAATACGTGCGATATCACCGTAAGCTTTAAGAGTATTTTTAACCGTAACGAAAGGAATTTCCAAATCTTCAAACTCACCGAGCTTGTTCCGGTTAATAACCACTGCTCCGGCGCCGTTATTCACGGCTTCCCTCACAAAATTATGTCCGTCAAATCTGTTCCCTTTAATTGCTACAAACATTGATTTTTTTTTAACCTTTCTTGAATCAATTACAACTTTAGTGACCGGCTTAAACTCATCCGGATTAAAAATCTCGGCCGATTCAATTTCGAATATGTCCTTTATCGTTAATCTCAATTTTTAATTTAAATATTTTAATGCCGTATCTTTATCGGAAAAATATTTTCTTTCCCCTTTAATTTCTTGATAATTTTCATGCCCCTTGCCCGCTACTAAAACCACTGCATCTTCAGGTGAAGAAATGACTGCATAACGGATTGCTTCTTCCCTGTCTTCTATAATTATATGATTATCCTTACTCATACCTTTTTTTATCTCATCGATAATTGCCGAAGGGTCTTCGGAACGAGGGTTATCGGATGTAACAATTACGAAATCACTTAAATCCTCGGCAATTTTTCCCATCACCGGGCGCTTTTGCCTGTCGCGATCGCCTCCGCAACCAAATACGGTGTAAATTTTCCGGTTATCTTTAACGATGTGGTGAATGGCCAACAGGGCTTCTTTCAAACTGTCTGCCGTATGGGAATAATCTATTATGATTTTCTTATTACCTTTGCCAATCACCTCGAATCTGCCCGGCACTTGCGGAGTTTGTTTAATTCCCTCCAATACTTCACCCGCATCGTAACCTGCAAGAAGTAGTGTTGAAAATGCAGCCGTTGCATTATAAGCATTAAATTTTCCGATTAATTTGGTTTCCAGAGAATACGTTTTTTGATTAAACGAAACAGTTAACTTTGTACCACTCAAATCATATTCAATTTCACTCATCCGGAAATCAGGATTGTTTTTTGTTCCGTAAGTTTTAACTTTTGCGGAAGTTTTGTCTGTTATCCGTTGCCAGTTTGGATCATCGGAATTGACAATAACAGCAGCACCGGGTTTTAAATGGGTGAAAAATATTTTTTTCGTTTCGAGATAATCCTCGAAAGTTTTATGAAAATCCATGTGATCGGAAGTTATGTTTGTGAACACTCCGAAATCAAAATCCAAATAATCGATTCGGTTAAGTGCAATTGAATGAGACGAAACCTCCATAACGCAATATTCACAGCCGTTCAGAACCATTTCGTTCATCAGATAATTGATTTTATTGGCTTCCGGGGTTGTCAGTTCGGATGAATATTCTTTGTCGCCAACCATATATTTGTTTGTTCCTATCAAACCGTTTTTAATTTCCAGCTTATCTAACACACTTTTTATAAAATAGGAAGTGGTGGTTTTACCTTTGGTACCGGTAATTCCGATTAATTTTAATTTTGTCGATGGTTTGTTGTAAAACACATGTGAAATTTCCACGAGTGCTTTTCTGCTGTTTTCCACAATAATTTGGGCAAAGTCATTTTTCGCCACAAATCCTTCGGGAATTGCATTTTTATTTTCAAACACCACGGCAGTAGCACCTTTTGAAATTGCATCACCGATAAATTTATGCCCGTCGGTTTTGAAGCCCTTAATTGCAACAAACATTGAATTTTTCCGTACTTCCCTTGAATCTATTTCGATATTTTTAATTTCAGTCTCAACCATTCCGGTTACTTGAATTACCTTTATGTTATTTAGAATTTCACTTAGTTTCATCAATTATTTATTACCCCGTTCGGCACATTAATCATTTTACATTTCAAAACACATGTCAATTTGCCGGTTAGTTTGGTGCCCGGTTTTATGCTTTGTCCAATTACTTTGCCGTTACCCACTACTTTGTACTTAATTTTCAATCTACTTAATATTGCTATTGCCTCCCGTATCGGTCTGTTTTTCAGATCAGGCATTATATTCAAGTTTAATTTATCAAATTTAGTATTATCGGATTTTTTATTTATTGTTCCGGGATTCAGGAAACCTTCGTGATTATCACGGTTTTCCGTTCCGGCAATCAATTTTGTTATTGATGTTTTATTTCTTCTGATATGTTTTTTCTCCAAATCAAGATTCAAATCGACGTCGATAATTCTTTTCATAACATTTCTGAAAATGGGAGCGGCAACTTGTCCGCCGTAGCGGCCTATTTCGGGAGAATCAACCAAAATCAGACAAAGTAATTTTGGTTTATCTGCAGGCAGAAAGCCAATGAAGGAAGAATTGTACAGTCTGTTTGAGTACCTTCCGTTTATTAATTTTTGTGAAGTTCCGGTTTTACCTCCGACAAGTACATTATCCAATTGAGCCAATTGTGCGGTTCCGTTTTCAACAACGCCAATTAACATATTTTTAATTTCACCGGAAGTCTTTTCACTGATAACTCTTCTGATTTCTTTCTTTTCATTTGCAAAAACCGTTCTGCCTTCGTCATCAACTATTTTTTTAACGGTAAACGGACGAAGTAAATATCCGCCGTTAATTAATGCTGCGTATGCTGTTATCATTTGAACAGGGGTAACGGAAATTTCATAACCGTGAGCGATAAATGCTTTGGAAATAGCCGAATAATGCATCGGTTTTTTAAGCATTCCCTTTGCTTCGCCGGGCAAATCTATTTCCGTAAAATTACCAAACCCGAAGTCGCGCAAGCCTTTATAAAATAGCTTTGCATCAATCCTGTCGCTAAGTTTAACAATTCCAATATTGCTCGAATGTTCAATTATTTCTGAAACGGTTAGCTTTTTGTATTTATGGGTATCGTGAATAGTAGCGCCTTTAATTCTGTACTTTCCGTTTTCGGTATTGATCATTTCATACGGTTTTGCCAAACCGTGTTCCAAGAGCATAGCAACAACAACCGGTTTTATTGTAGAGCCCGGTTCATACGTATCGCTTACCGCTCTGTTCCGTCTGTTTTTTTCGGGATATCTTCCGTACTTGGAAGGTGCAAAATCGGGTAAATTCACCAGCGATAAAATTTCTCCGGTGTTCGGATCGATTATTATTCCAACTCCGGCTTTCCCTTTGTATTTTTTCAAACCCTTGGCAAGTTCTTCCCGTAATATTTTCTGGTAACTTTTATTCACCGTTAAAATAACTTCATAACCTGCTTGCGGATCCAAAGATTGATCATACAACACTGTTACTTTCTTACCACGTGCATCTTGCTCGGTTACCAAATATCCGTCTTTGCCCAAAAGATATTTGTTGTATAATTTTTCAATTCCGTCGATTCCCCTCAGCTGTCTGTCAACAGCACCGATAATATGAGCCGTTATATTTTCGTACGGATAGACCCTCGTGTAATCCTGTATTTTATAAAATCCGCTTGCTACAAAATCTTCCAATAGTCTCGCCTTTTCTTGACTGACTTTCTTTTCCAGTATAATATTTCCTTTGCCCCGTTTGATTTTTTTTATGTAGTACGATGGTTTTTTGCCAAATATTTGTGCCAATTTATTCGCAATTTTTTTTCTGTCTTTCTTGAACCTTCCGTTTAACATTCTGCAATCGGCATATAAAGTATTGTCTTGTTTCGTATATGCTAAAATTTCACCGTTTCTGTCAAGTATAATTCCCCTTTCGGCTTTTAGCGTGATTATTTTGTTTTGTTGCTTGTCAGCTTGCGATTTATATTTTTCGTGACTTGCAATTTGTATTACAAAAAGTCTGGCCACAAGCAGACCAAAGAGAATAAATACAAAAGCCGTTAATACAAGCGCACGGTTATTAATCATATTTCTTTTCTACAATTTCTTTAATTAGTTCAATCTTACTTTTGTTAATTTTTATTTTATTTAAGTTGTTTATTTTTACCAATCCCAGTTTAAACGCTTTGGGAATAATTACTTCTTCCGAAGACAATTTTTGAACTTCAACACGTTTGGCTTCCAAACGATCATTCAAATCGTTAAGCAAAATTTGTTTTTCGTTTTTCAACGAGTTTAATTTTTCGATTTCGTTAATTGAGTATAAATGAACAAACAGTAATGGCGTAATAGTGAGAATAGCGACAAGTAATTTTTTCAAAAATGCTTTATTGTTTCGCTTCACCTATATTTTCTCCGCTACTCTAAGTTTAGCGCTACGTGAGCGCTTGTTGTTTTTAATTTCTTCTTCACCGGCAACTAGCGGTTTTTTCGTAATAATTTTCAATCTTTGCTCCTTGTTGCATACGCAAACAGGTAGCTCGGGCGGACAAACACACGATAAAGATTCGTATTTGAAAGTTTCTTTTACTATACGGTCTTCCAGCGAATGATACGAAATAACTACCAGTCTACCTCCGGGTTTAAGCATGTCAACCGCATCAGATAAAAAAGATTTCAATTCTTCCAGTTCGTTATTCACATAAATTCTAAAAGCTTGAAATACTTGAGATAAAATTTTAAATGATTTATGTTTAGGAATTGCACCTTCCACAACCTCCCTTAATTGCAATGTGGTTTCGATTTTTTCAACACCTCTTCGCTCAATAATTCTACGTGCAATCCTTCCGGCATTTTTAACTTCACCGTATTTTTTGAGAATTTCAATCAATTTTTCAAGTGGATAATTGTTAATGATGTAGGAAGCCGGTTTACCTTTTGATTTGTCCATTCTGAGGTCGAGCGGACTACCGGTTCTGTAGGTAAACCCGAGTGAGCTGTCATCGAGCTGAACCGATGAGACCCCGAGGTCGGCAAAAATTCCATCGTAAGCGTCAATAAATTGAATCATGGATACTCTCTTAATTTCGGTAAAACCGGTGTTGAATATTTTTACTCTGGAATCACCTTCAAATTTTTCTTTGCAATGCTTGTAAGCTTTTTCATCCTTGTCGGTGCCGACCAAGGTAGCATTGCTATTTAATCTTTTAAGTATTTCAGAAGCGTGACCTCCGTATCCTATTGTTGCGTCAAAATAATTTCCGGACTTATCGGTAATTAAAAATTCCAAACTTTCATTAAGTAGAACCGGAACATGCAAACTCATTGTTCTTTTATTTTCATTACTTCACGCGCAATATCCGAGTACGGAACTTTGTTCTCTTGAATATACTTGTCGTAAATTTTGGGATTCCAAATTTCTATTTTTTTAATTGCTCCTATAATGAACACTTCTTTTTCTATGCCGGCAAATTCTATTAATGATTTGGGGATAAGAATTCTCGATTGCGAATCGAGTTTATCTTCGGCGGCTTCCTGCAAAAACATCCTTAAGAACATTGCTTCTTTGGGATCGAATGTGTTCAGCTGGTTCAATTTGGTAACCACCAGTTCTTTCCATTGATCCAATGGATACAAATCGATGCATTGAGCAGTACCCCTCGTCATAACGAAAGAATCGTTTGCTTCCGGATTTATAAACTTTCGCAGCTTGGCCGGAATGCTAACCCTTCCTTTTGAATCAATCGAATATTTAAAACTTCCTATAAACATAATTTGACATTTTTTGGGATAATTCAACACAATTCCCCACGGGATAGCAAAATAACTGTTTTTTTTGGGGAAAGTCAAGTATTTTTTTAAAAATTATTATAAATGACAAATTATGTGACAAGGATTTAACTTATTGTGTTAAAACCGGTTAGAATAAAAGGATTATTTTCCGGTTAGATTTGTATTAAAAAGGAGGAAAAGAGAAGGGACTGTTCAAAATTTATCCTAATTTTTTATGACAGTCCCCGTTTACAAACGATTTTCAGAGCCATCTAGCGGACTCGAACCGCTGACCTGCTCATTACGAGTGAGCTGCTCTACCAACTGAGCTAAGATGGCTTAAAAGAAACTTATCTTAATTTCTTTTTGTGTCTGTTTTTTCTTAATCGTTTTTTTCTCTTATGCGTTGCCATTTTATGGCGTTTTCTTTTTCGTCCACAGGGCATTGAATGTTCTCCTAATTAATTATTTTCCAGTAATTCTTTTGCTTTTTGACCTATCCGTGAGTCGGGGTCAATTTCAATTGCTTTTTTCCACCAATATTTTGCTTTTTCGGGATTATTGGCGGTAAAGTTAACTATTCCCAAATTAAAATTTCCGATTTGATGTTCCGGATTTATGGAAACCGCTTTTTCCATAACTTCAATTGCTTTATCGTAATTTTCCAATTCGAAATAACACACTCCCATATCAATCATCACATCCACATCTTTAGGTTTTTTCGCCAAATATTTTTCATAATAAGTAAGAGCTTTTTTGTAAAATCCATTGTCGTTCAAAAGATGAGCAAGTTTTACCGTCGACTCCAAATCACCTGGATTTTGCGCCACAATATCTTCAAGGTCTTTAATTTGCTGTAAAGTTTTCAGATCCGCTCCACCGTGGCTTTCCGCAAACGAATTGTCTTGTTCCCGGGTATTTTGATTAACCGCTGTTGTTACTTCGGGTGTATCGAATTGCCCGGAAATTACAAGTAAAAATCCGCTTGCCGCCAAGAGAAAGACAACTATCCCGATTAATTGCGTGGAAGTTATTACTTTAGGATTTGAACTTTGTTCATTTAGCCGGCTTTGTTTTCCGGATTTATTTTTTCCCCGGGGTTGAACTGCAGGCTGCTTCTGCAATTTGGCGCCACATTCGCTGCAGAATTTATTATTAAAATCATTTTCCTTGCCACAAACAGAACAAACTATCGATTTATTTTTCGTCACTAACTTTCTTTCCCCGTTTTACAATTCCTTGTTTTTCTCTTTCATACCGCGGTCAACCGTGGCTTTAAAATCTTTTGAGAATTTAAATACAGGTACGTAATGCTCGGGTACGTAAACTTTTTCGCCGGTTCTTGGATTTCGGGCATAACGTGCGTTTTTCTTTTTAACCTTATAGCTGCCGAATCCTCTTATTTCTATTCCGTTCCCTTCCCTCAAAGCTTGAATTACAGTATTAAGAAACCCCTCGATAATCGCTTCGGTTTCAATTTTTGTTAATCCGGTACCGGAAGCAATTTTTTCAACTATGTCGGCTTTCGTCATTATTACTCCTTCATTGTATGAAAAATTTTTATCAAAGCTGTAAAAGATATGAATTTTTCCGGACAAATCAAACGGTAGAATTGATGTAACTTTAAGTCTTACAAAAAGTTACATCAATTCTATTACTGTATTTAACCGGTTTTATTTTAATCGGATTCAGTTTTTGTAGAAGCGTATTCGTAAAGTTTGCTAATTTCTTTAATGTAATTCTCGTCGATTTCTTTAATTTTGTTGAAATCTTCAAGAGCCCGTTTATAATTTTTAAGGCGCAGCCCCAAATAACCGTGGAGCGCAATTGCATCCTTGAAATGATTGCTTAATTCAATCGCTTTTTCCAAATCATACAAAGCTTCCTGGTCTCTTTCAAGTTTGTGCAAGAAGTTTGCCCGTATAAAGTAATTCTTGCTTTCACCGGGATTAATTTCAATAGCTTTCGTTATGTCTTCCAAACCTTTTTCAAATTCGTTTTCTTTGAATAGAATTGTTGCTCTTTTTACCAGTGCATCATAATAATCATTTTGTAATTCTATAACTTTATTTAAATCTTTAATTGTTTTGGTTGTCTCCTTATTTTTTTCGTAAGCAACCGCTCGCAAATAATAGTATTGAGGATTTGTGTCATTCAATTCAATTAAATTTGAAAAGCTGACAATCGCACCGTCGAATAATCCCATTTTCAAATTAATGATACCGCGCAGCAAGTGTGATTTTTCTACGGCATCATTCAATTCGATGGCTTTATTGATTAATGATAACGCTTCTTCATAATTACCGCTGTTATATTCGTAAACGGCTAGAATATACAACTGCTCAACAGTTTTGTTATTTCTCTTTTTCAAATTGTTCAGTTCTTCCGAAGAGCCTTCTTTATCGCCCAGTTTTAATTTTAATCCGGCAGTAATTAAATAAATTTCGTTTGAATCTCCGGTTAAATCTTTTACTTTTTCCAATTGTTCTATTGCTTTATCCAACTGGTTTTGTTCCTTATAAATTTCTGCAAGCAACAAATAAGGTTTAACGAATTCCTTGTTAATTTCGGTAATGGCAAGCAAGGCATCCAAAGCATGCTGATGATCGCCTTTCAAATAATTTATGAATGCAATGTTATAAATTGCACTGGCATATTCGGGGTAAATTTCAACCGCTTTGTTGAACATTTTTTCCGCTTCTTCGTAATTACCTTGTTTATATTGGATAAAGCCCAATATGTTGTAAAGCTCAGGTGAATCGGGGTTTGTTTCCAATAAATTATTTATGATTTGTCCGGCTTCTTCAAATTCGTTCAATTTGATTTTTATACGCGCCAATAAAGTCAGGGTATCGGGATTATCGGGGGATATTTCCAACGATTTATTTACAAAGCCAAGAGCATCTTCATATTTTTTTTCTATGTATTTTATTTCACCCTTTATGAAGAATCCTTCGGCTCTGTCGTTGCTACCGGAAATAAATTTGTCGATATAATTGTTTGCTTTTTCAAATTTCTTTTGTATTAAAGCGATATTGCTAAGAAAATAAAACGTGTACGGTGAAAATTGCGGATCCAATTTAGCCACATTCAAAAAATCTTTTTCCGCAGCCGTATGGTTTCCAAGGTAATAATCCGATATTCCCCGTCCGTATAATGCGTTAATGTTTTTGGGATCGTACTTCAATGCTTGTTCATAATTTTTCAATGCTTCGGAATATTCTTCGTTTTCTAACGCCTTACTTCCATTATTAAGTAATTCTTCAATCTCTTTTTTATGCAACAGTTTGTTAAATATTCCCATTGTGTCCTCTCGAATAAATGTTAGCAAACCTTATATATAAAATAATAAAATAATTCACTTAACAAAAACCAAATTAAGCGGAAGGAAGAACAAATTTAAAATGACTTCCTTTACCAACTTCGCTTTCCGCCCAAATTCTTCCGCCGTTTTTATCGATAAATTCCTTACATAATATTAATCCGATTCCGGTGCCTTTTTCTTTTGCCGTACCGTAGGTTGTTTGAATTGCATCGATACGGAACAAATTATCGAGATCTTCCTGTTTAATACCGATTCCCGAGTCGCTTATATCAACTTCAATTTTATTCCCCGATTTTTTCGCCGAGATTACAACTTCGCCACCTTCGCGTGTAAATTTTATGGAATTGGTAATCAGATTTCTTACAACTGTCGAAATTGTATTTTGATCAGCATAAATATATAAATCACCTGGTACATTGTTTTTTACAATTATGTTTTTTCTTTTGGCGGAAGGCCGGAGAACTTCCAGAGTAGTGTTTACTATTTGTCTTAAATTTATCTTTTGCGGAATTAAAGGTATCATCCCGCGCTGCGACATTGACCAGCTTAACAAATTATCCAACAGCTCATTCGATGATTTTGCCGCTTTGTTTATTTCCTTTAAAGATAAAATTTTCTCTTCATCCGATAAAGAATCGAAATCTTTTATCATCATATCGGAAAATGCGATGATCGAATGGAAAGGATTTTTCAGATCGTGTGAAATAATTGAGATAAAAACATCTTTTGTGGAGTTAAGCTGTTTCAACTGTTCATTCGCATCGGTTTTAACTTTATAAGCATAAAATATTGCTAATCCAAATAATATAAACAGAACCGAACTGATCAATAAAAAGTTTCTGAAGTTTCTTTCTTTATTCAACTCATAGTTTTGGATTCTTTTGGCATTTTTCAATTTATTGATTTCGTTTTCCTTTTGCGCGGTTTCGTACTTTACTTGCAATTCGGCAACTTTTTTATTGATTTCCGATGAAAACAATTCTTCTTTTATTTTGCTGTACTTTTCGGAATATTCCAATGCCTTTTTGTAATCGCCAAGTTCTTTATAGAAAGAAATGAAGTTTTCGTAAACATCCCCGATTAATTTTTTGGAATCGATTTGTTTAGCCAGAGAAAAAGCTTTGTTGAAATAATCTTCGGCTTTTTTATAGTTTTTCAGTAATAAATAGGCTTTTCCCAAATTTCCAGAAGATGTTACTATACCGGTTTTATCGTCAATTTCTTCGGCCAGTTTAAGCGCTTTATTCAAATAGGGTATTGCTTCGTCCGGTTTTTTTCTGGCAATAAACAACAATCCTATATTGTTATAGCCGGTTTCGATTGAATACAAATTACCCAATTTCAATTTTATTTTTAAAGCCCGTTCATAATTTCTGAGCGCTTTATCGTATTGCCCCAAATCTTTATATATCAAGCCGATGTTATTCAGAGCCATCACAACGCCGCTGCTATCGTTCAGTTTTTCTTTCTGCCTTAAAAACTTTTTAAAATAGTAGAGAGCTTTTTCATAATTTTTCATACTCCAATAAACGCTACCAATACCGTTGTGGGCTTCAGCCACTCCATTTAAATCGTTCGCTTCCTGGTAATATTTCAAACTCGTTAAAAAATATTTCAGGGCATCGGCATAATTCCCGGTTTCGTTATTTAGCATCGCAATATTAAAAGATGCAACAGCTAAAGGCCTGCTATCACCCAAATCTTTAGCCAAGTCCAAAGATTGTTTATAAACTGCAATTGCGGAATCGTATTCTGCTTTCAACCAAAATACATTGCCGATATTAGTTAATGCCGAAAACATTCCCTTTTTATACGATAAACTGTCCGCTTCGGCTAATGCTTCTTTGGCATATTTCATACTCTGTGAGGTTGATGTTCCCCAGTAAGCCCCGGAAAGTTTATTTAACAATTTTATCCGTTCGACTCCGTCGACGGAATCCAATTTGGTTTCCAGACTGTCGATGATGCCAAATGCATAATTGCCGGTTTGCAATGATATTAAGAGAAAAGCAACGGTTATTAAATATCTCATTTTGTTTCTCATATGATATCCTTTCCCAGCTTATTATTTCCTAGGTAACCTTTCTATGAACGAACTATTGCTCAAAATTGCAAAGGAATCGGTTTTGCGTAATTCGTTTATTGTGAGTTTATTCATGTAGCTCATTGCACTTTTCACTCCGTCGGATATGGCATTAATAACGTTTTTAACATGACCTTTATAAGGCACCATAGTTTCTTCACCTTCAATAAATTCATTTTTCATTTTAACGCCGAACGACGCACTTCCCCTGTATTTTTTCCACAATTGTCCGTTGTATTTAATCACTTCGCCCGGTGCTTCGCGCGTTCCGGCAAGTAATCTGCCCAACATAACGGCATCGGCACCAAGGGCAAGAGCTTTTGCAACATCACCCGGATTTTTTATTCCACCGTCTGCAATTATTTTTACCGGTAAATTGTTTTGTTCACGCGCAAAGTAAACATCGAGAATCGATGAAACTTGACCGATTCCAATACCGGTTTGAACCGAAGTGGTGCACACACTTCCTCCGCCAATTCCTACCCGGACCGCATCGGCGCCCGCATCTACAAGTTGTTTAAGTGTTTTTCCGTTAGCCGTATTGCCAACAATCAGATAAACACCGTATTTGTTTTTCACTTGTTCGGTTTTCCTCAACACTTCCATATTATTGGCATTTGCAGTATCGATGCAAATTATTTGAACCTTCTCAAGTAACTTTTCAATAATTTCATCCGGAGTGTTTAATCCAATCGAAACCGCTTTAACTCCTTTTGTATTAACATCATCGTTCAGCATCTTTTCCAATGATGAATCGAATCTGTTCAAAATTCCCAAACAACCGAGGTCATCCAACGCCTTTGCCATTTCAATTCCGGTTACGGTATCCATTGGACTGGATACAACGGGTAAACCGAGATCCAAGCCTAAAAATCCGGTCGAAGTATCCGCATCGGATCTGCTTTTTGCCCCGGAAATTTCCACCGGCACAAGACTTATATCGTCGTATGTCAGCGACATCGCGTAGCTGTTCAGCTCCGATTTGGAATATATTTTCATATTTTAATTATTAAAATTTATTCGTTTAGCAATTGTTCCATTTTGTCAAGCAATTCATTCATCTTATCCACAACAGCTTGAACGGGTTGAGGCGAGGTCATATCCACGCCCGCATCTTTTAATACGTCGATGGGATATTTGGAACTACCCGATTTGAGAAAATTCAAATATTTTTCAATAGCCGGTTTGCCTTCCCTTTTTACTTTTGCAGCCAGTGTTTGCGAAGCGGCAAAACTTGTTGCATATTGATATACATAAAAATTATAATAAAAATGTGGAATGCGGGCCCAAGTGTAAGTCTCTTCTTCATCCACTGTCATCGCATCTCCCCAATATCTTTGATACATTTCTTTGTAAAGGTTACAAAGCTTATCCGGTGTAAGTGCATCGCCCTGTTCAGTTTTTTCATTTACCAATTTTTCGAATTCTGCAAATCTGGTTTGGCGATAAAAAGTTGTTACAATATTTGTTAAGTTTTTCTCAATCAATGCCAGTTTTTCGGTTTTCGTTTCAGCATGATCGATTAAGTAATCGAGCAATAAGGCTTCGTTCATCGTGGAAGCCACTTCCGCAACGAAGATGGAATAATTCGCATAAGGAAACGGCTGATTTTGCTCGGTGTAATAAGAATGCATATTGTGACCCATTTCGTGAGCAAGAGTAAACAAATCGTCCAATTCATCCGCCCAATTTAACAATACATACGGATGCACTCCGTAAGTTGTTCCCGAGGAGTATGCTCCGCTTCGTTTCCCTTTTGTTTCGTAAACATCAATCCATCTGTTTTCGAAAGCCATTTTCAAATTTTTAATGTAGTCTTCCCCCAAAGGTTTAAGCGCTTCCAGCAATATTTTTTTCGATTCTTCATAACCGTACTTTTTCTTTACCGAAGGAAAGAGTGTAACGTAGGTGTCGTAAGGATGCAATTCTTTAATCTTTAACATTTTCTTCTTAATCTTTGCCCAGCGGTGCAATGGTTCCAGGTTTTCATTCACCGTTGAAATCAGATTATTATAAACTGTAACTGGAATATTATTCGGAGTTAATGCGGCTTCCAAATTGGATTTGTATTTACGTGCTTTCGCATAAAAAACATTCGATTTGATATTACCGTTAAATAATGAAACCAAGGTGTTTTTGTATTCCATAAAAGGTTTGTAATAACCTTTATAAACCCTTCTTCTGTAATCACGATTTAACGAATACATAGCCGCACCGTAACGAGCATGGGAAATTTTAATCGGCGTACCGTCTTCACCTTCCACAGTGGGGAATTGAATATCGGCATTGTTAAACATTCCGAATGTGGAATAGGCAACACTTGTAGCGGGTCCGGCCAAAGCAAGAATTTCTTCTTCCCCGGGTGAAAGCGTATGCGGTTTCATTCTCAATAAATCCTCAAGCAAGTGTTTATACACCGCAAGTCCTTCTTCTTCATCCACAAATTTCCATAATTTATCTTCCGGAATGGATAAAATTTCGGGACGGATAAATGATGATGCGGCGGAGACTTGTGAATAGAGCGACATTATCCTCTCGAATCTGCTCTGATTTTCGGGGTTTGACAAATCCAAGTCTTTTGCCAAACTAGCGTATAAATAAAGCTTACCAACTTTTATTTCTACTTCATCGCTAAACTTCAAGCAATCCAACAGTTGCTTGGCGGAAGTACCAAGTGTGCCTTCGAATTTTTTGTAATTTCCCGTTGCTTCTTTTACCCAGTTAAAATCTTCTTCCCAATCAACGGGCGATTTATAAATATCTTCAAGATTCCATTTATATTGTTCTTCAATTTGATCCCGCGTAGGAACTTCTTTCGTCTTTTCCTGTGCGAGAACTTCAGTGTTAAAAAGAAAACCACTCGTAATTATTAATGCTGCCAATTTAATCCTCACTAAACTTTTAGTTATTGAAATAAGATTTTTCATTTGATTGCCTCAAAATTAAATTTCAAGAGAAAGGAAGAACTTGAAAAAAACCGACATTCAAGATAATAAATTCCGAACTTTATTTAGTAATCGTTTCCGCTATTTTTAAAACACATTTTTCATCCTCGCCGGCAAAATGACAATACTTGCAATGAGACAAGTTTGGCTGGAATTTATAGCTTCTGATAGCTTCCACAGTGTTTTTGACTTTTGCTCCGAATAGTTTAAGCTCATCCCTTGTAATTTTTTTTACATGCGTTTTTTCCGGTGAAACAATAAAAATCAATCTTAACTCAAATTCATTAACACCGGGATATGCTTTACTCAATACATAAGCATAAAATTTCAATTGGTTCAGATAACCCTCTACTTTATTCCGGATTGTAAAGTCGTTTATTTCATCACTTTTATAGTCAATAATAAAAATTTTATTATTTTGAATTATAAATTTATCAACTATGCCGTATAAAAAGTAATCGTTTTCCGCCGTGTAAATTTCATACTCGTTTTTATATGTATCGAATTGCTGAAGAAATTCATATTCGTCGGAGTCGTAAAAATTTACGATTTTTTTGTAGATACGGTTTTTAATTTTCTCCAATCCGTTTTTTATTTCCGGCATTTTCACCGATTCATCAATCAGTAAATTTTCTATCTCTTTTTCCAGCTCATCTCTTTTCACTTCCCTTTCCAGCAGCATGTGGATAATTCTGCCTTGCACGTCAGCCGTAAGGGGCGTATCTTCATCTTCTTCTTTGTAATTAAACTCAAACTGGTTTTTCAGACGTTTATTAATCGCATGCAATTTGGAATAACCGAGCTCGTATGTAAGTTTGTATTTTACCGGGCATTGTGAAAACACCGCAATTTTGGAAGCTGAAATAATTTCGTTTTTTTCCGTATCCGGAATTTTACGAATATCAATTTTTGAGGGAAAAGCCGTTTTAATTTCCGCTCCGGCGTCATATTCTTCAATTTCCATTTCATTAATTATTGGAATATTTAGATTTAAATCTATTTCATTCTCGATAAACTTTCCGTTTTTCTCACCGGCAATTGTCAATTTTGTAGAAATCGTGTAGCCGTCGTCTGTTCTGACCGGTTCCAATATACCGGACAAAAAATCAGCAAATGAATTACGGGTGAATTTACCTTTATTTGCAGTTGCGGAAATAAAAAGATACTGTTCCGCTCTTGTTACTCCCACGTAAAGCAGCCTTTTGGTTTCGGCAATTTCTTTTTTGTGTTGAACATAGTCGGATAACCAAACCAACGGAGCCATCCGGTAATTTTCAAAAAAGCTGTTCAGCGGTACTTTTGTCATTATACCGAAATTTTTATCAACTCTAATCGATTTCGATTTTGTTCTGTCTTGTTGTGTTTTATCCGCAGTTTTAAAAAGAAAGACCACTTTGAATTCCAAACCTTTCGCTTTGTGTAAAGTCATCAGATTCACTGCATCGGTATTTTCCAGAATTTTCGCTTGTCCTTCATCGTCGGTCTTTTCAATTGATTCCGACAAATAATTTACAAAATCATAAAGCGTGGCAAAACTTTGATTTGAATAAGCATTTGCGATTGAAATTATCTTTTCCAGATTTGCGATTTCTTGAGCGGAATTTCTTTTGGCTGCAAGAACCGACCAATAACCGGTATCTTCACAAATTTTTCTGATTAATTTTGCAAAGTTTGAAGAAGATGATTCTTGAATATGCGATTGTATTAATTTGAATATTTCAAATAAATTATTATTTTGTTTGGAATAATTACTGAATTTTTCAAAATACGATTCCCCATCGAAGAGAGAAATTTCAAACAATTCCGCATCCGAAACGGAATAGAACGGGCTTCTTAGCATTCCCACAAAAGCTTTATCATCATCCGGATTTAGAAGAAACGTAAGATAATTGCTTATATCATAAATTATTTGTTTTTGATAAAATCCTTTTCCCCCGATAATTACATAAGGAATATCGTGTTTAACAAATTCCTTTTCCAAATCATCGAAGGCGGAACGTTTTCTGCACAGAATTGCAATATCACTAAATTTAATATTTTTATTTTTAACCAAATCAACGATTTTAGCAGTTACCAATTCACTTTCGGTTTGTCCCTCCCCGTCTTTATCGGCAATTAAAAACCCGATATCACCTTCACCTTCTTTGTTATAAGCACATACGATTTTTTCATATTCAACTTCGTTGAAATCAGGATTCGGTGACTCGAAAAGCCGTTCGAATACATAATTTGTAAAACCGGCAATATTCGGTGCCATTCTGAAACTGTGCGGAAGTACCAACGGAGTGCCATCGCGACTTATTTCAACTTTGGTTTTGTTAAAAACTTCAAGCTCGGCACCGCGGAACATATATATGCTTTGCTTTTCATCACCAACCACAAACAGATTTCCTTTTCGCAAATACTCGAGGATTGGCATAAATATATTATACTGGACTTCATTCGTGTCTTGGTATTCGTCAATCATAATGAATTCATATTTTTCCCTCAGCTTCTCTTGTATGCGCGGCTTTTGAATCAATTGTTCCGTAAATAAAAGCATATCTTCGTAATCCAGATATGCATTGTCGGATTTTTTCTTTTGATAAATGCTAAACACCTCTTCAAAAACCTTCAGAAAATTCACTCCGAAAACAGCCAGGTTTTTCTCAACCAATTCATTTTCTTCATTCAGTTCGAGATTTTTTATAGAAGCGTAAAAATCATTAACGTAATTTATCTGTCCGGACAAAAGCTCATACCCGGCTGAAGTAAGATAGCCGCGCTTCTTTACCGTACCACTTTTGGTAAGCAATATTTCACCAGCATTCCGCAATAATTTGATTTTATCAATAATTCCTTTCGCTTTTTCCACCTCATTCATAACACGACTAATCGAGTCAACTATTTCGTTTTGGTTCTGGGTCGAAAAGGCGAAGTTGTTAATTTCGTTTATATAATCAATAACTTTTTTTATTTCCCGGGCAAAATATCTTTTGAGATTTTTCTCGAAAATTTTCCCGAAGTTTTTTGCAATTTTTTCCGGCGGATACTTGTATATATTATCTTTCACATGAAAAATATTTTTACGGTTTTTTATTGCGGAAGTCAATTCTTTCGCCAAAATAAATTTTGAACCGAAAATTCTAATTAAATATTTTATTTCTTCTTGCAATCGATTTTCCTGGACGAAAGCTTTGAACAATTCTTCTATACTTTTTTCGATCAATTCACCGGATACGCTTTCATCCACCGGAATAAAATTAACATCCAAACCGGCATCGGGCGCATTTTCTTTTAGAATGTTTATACAGAAAGAATGTATGGTTGAAATATTTGCGGAAACAAGATTTTGTCTTATCGATTCAAGCCGTTGAACTTTATCCGTGTCTGTTTCTTTCTCAAGTCTCTCACCAATCTCTCTAGCGATTCTTGAATACAACTCAGCCGCCGCTTTTTCGGTAAAAGTTATTGCAACAATTTTATCCAAATCAATATTTTGATTCAGTGCAATTTCCACATAGCGTTTGGCAAACACGAAAGTTTTACCCGAACCGGCGTTGGCAGTAAGTGAAATATGCTTTTTGTAAGTTAAAGCTTTTTTCTGATTTTCGGTTAAAACACTCATTTTTTAAATTTTAATGTTATTAAAATTGTTGTTCCACCGGAATCCGTTTTTTCCACTTCTATTGTACCGCCAATTGATTCCAGAAATTTTTTCGCCATACTCAATCCTATTCCCGTACCGTGTTCTTTGGTAGTGAAATTCATATCGAAAATTTTATCTACCACCGAATTGTCAATCCCCGTACCGTTATCGGATATTCTGATTTCGAAGCGGTCTTTTGAACCCGATACGGAAACAACAATTTTGGTAGCTTGAGCTTGAATTGAATTTCTGATGATGTTGATAATCGTCCGTTTTAACTGATCGGCATCGGCTTGAACGGAAATTTCAGCGGTGTTATTAATTAACTCTATTTCCACATTTTCATCTGAAAATAAGTTTATTACATCGTCGATGATTTCAACGGGATTTACATCTTCCACTTTCACCGCAGGCATTCTGGCAAACCGCGAAAATTCTGATGCAATATTGCCCAGCGTTTCTATTTGGGAAATTATTGTTTTTGTTACTTTTTTAAATATGTCGTCAAACTTATCCGATTTATCATTATACGCTGCAATTAATTGCTGCGTAGCGAGTTTCATTGGAGTCAGCGGGTTTTTAATTTCGTGTGCTACTTGTTTGGCCATTTCTTTCCATGCGGCTTCGCGTTCAACTTCGGCAAGCAAAATTTGATTTTTCTTAAGCTCTTTCACCATGTAATTGAATCCGTCCACTAAACCTTTTACTTCACCCTTTACATTTTCATCAAGTTCAATGTTCAAATCGCCGCTTGCAACCGCTTTTGTAGCGCGGGTTAATTTCCGGATGGGTTTGGAAATTTGATTAGCCAGAAATGTACTTAAAATTAACACAAGTAAAACGGCGAGCGAATAATTTACAATCAAAAAGGCATCAACTTCATTGCCGGACATCGGGAGGAGGACTTTATTAAACGCATCACTCACTTTTATTATATAATCTTTTCCCCTTAATCCGGCATAATAATAAAATGCATTGTGCCCGTAATTTTCTATCTTCTCTTTCGTTATAAAATCTTGCGAACCGTGTTTCATAATACTTAAATACGCTTCAGGATTAATTATTTGCGGAATTAACCCTATTTGATAAAAAAGGCTTTCCGTACTGTAAGCAGTGTACTTGGGATCGAACACGGTAAAATTGATGTTCAAGTCTTTTGCCGCCTGGTCGAAAACAGCGAACAAATCGGGATATGTATCTGCCGGTCTTGAATTTACATAACTTTCTATTCTGTATGCACGTTTGCCAAGTTTGTAAAATATCGAATCCCTGTTCTTCTCTTCGGTAAGATTGCGGAAATAGATTGCCAATAAAATCAAAGGAATTATTGAGATCACCAAAAAAGCAATCAGTAATTTAGCACGCAACGAAATTTCGATATTTTCCTTCCGGATTAATTCAAATAGTAAAACAAAGCCGGCAAACAATAAAATTAAAACAGAATGAAAAAATATTACCGTGAAAAAATCGAACAGGTATTTCGATAGATTTTTTTTCCCGGTTCCAAAAACCAGAAACTTTGTTTTGTTATTTTGGGTTGTACCAACCGAATAAAAAAGGTATGCGGTACCGTTAATTTTAAGTTCGAACCATTCCCCTTTCCTATTTGTTATTCCTGCCGATTTTATTGCATTAACTTCGGTATCGGAGAGTTTAATATTTCCTATTACATTTTTTAACGAGCCGTTTACAAATTCCAAAATTTTAATATCATTCAATCCAACAATAAGTTTTTGCCTCATCGGCGGAGGTGATAAAAACTCCGGCAAATTATTAAATGTAAAATTGGTAATGTCGAACAATATTGAACATTCCAAATAACCGAGCAGGGAATAGTTGTCTTTTACCGGAAAAATTCCTTTTAACAACAATCCTTCGTTATCGTTTAATTCCTTGCGTATAATTTGAACATCATTGATTCCTTCGGGGTTTTCCTGCCAATCATTCAATCCCGTTTCATCGGTTACAATGCCGAACCCGCCGAGGATTTCTTTCTTATAATTTAATATGTTAATACTTGAATTAATTGCTTCCCGTTGAAGCGGGCTTTTCGTCCAAATTTTAAATGCGGAAGCATCGAAATTCGGATTTTCTTTTCTTAACACGCGCACAGTCTCTTCCCGGGAAAAATCGCTCAATAATGTTTCGGTGATTAAAAATCTAAGCCAGCTTTCATTAGGTTTTATCAGTTCGGTTGCGTAAATCTTTATAGATTCTTTTTCAAGTTGGGTGTTAAAATGCAGCATCATTATCACCGCAAGAACCGAGCCCGCAAACAATGTAAAAATCCAATACAGTAATTTTTTATGAAGTAAGTCCGCCGCAATAACGGTTAAAAATAATGTTAGGGAAATGAATAAAAATCTTATTATGTCCGTAGCTTGCGGTTCCCGTTGAAAATAATCGAACAAATAACCGGAAATTTGCAAAATCAAAAACAACATTACCATGTAGAGAATTTGTACTCTGTTATTTTTTATGAAAGCACGGTATAAAACACTCAAAAACAATACGCTCGATAAAATAAAAACAAAAGCAATTATCAGCACGTTGCAAAGCATAAATCCCTTCACGGGTTCTGGAATAATTACATATTCTTTAAAATAGATAATTGTTGAATCGAACATTATACTTTTTATTGTTGCGCCGAACGCGCGGTAAATAAGCAAATAGATAAATAAAGACGGCACTGCCAAAGCAAGTTTGAAAGTCAAATTAAATCCATTCAGGCGTTCAAAAATTCCGTTCCGGTTCTTGAAAATGAAATTGAAAATTCTAACTAAAATTACTGCAATAAACAGCGATGTAATAAACAGTTCCGCCGGCGATCTAACCATACTGAATGCAAACCTCGAAGCGAAGTAAGCGGGATTTGTAAAATCGGCGGGAAATAAAAATTCGGAAATACCGGAAACAAATAATAAAATCCGCAGACCTAAAACATAAATGATAAATATAACCAAATGAATAAATTCCGTTCTTCCTAAAAATCCGTTCAACCAAAGCACAATACCAATAATCAAGTAAATAATAATCAGCAGCGAATATTCAATCAGCACAATATCTTTACGGATTGATGAAATGTAAACGTCCAATGTCGGTTTCTTGAACGAAACAATTCCGATTGGTTCACCTTTGTTATTCAGCAATTCAAAGGAATGATAACGGCCGTCTTTATTTTTGTCTGCCGTAGAAGAGTATTTTACATGAAAATCGGTCTTGAATTTAGTTCTTAACTCGCCGGTAAAATTGATTCTTTCAAAATAACGGTTTTGAAGTTCATATTCTTTTTCAACCGGCAAATACACGGAAACAAAATATTTTTTTTCCCCGCTGGTTACGGAATCGGAGATGGCAAGCAAAATCAGTAAGTCGGATGTAACAAATCCGGTACTCCCCAACTCTTTGCCTGAACCGGCGGTCCGGTATATTCCGGGGAAATATTTACCTGCCCAAACAAAATCGGAATCGGTACGTGAAGTTATTTTAATTGCGATTTTAGCGGGAAGATTTTCTTTTATAAATGTAAACAATCCGGATTGTGAAACTTTTTGATTTTGCAATCGGTTTTTAATTGACGCAAAAGTATTCAGCAAGGTATCTTGTTTCAGATTGAAAATTTCGCGGCTTCCGAGGGTGATTTTTTCGATTTGGTAGTTTAGTTCATGTGCCCAATTCTTTTTTTTACCCTCGATAAAATATGATTTGGAAAATTCAAGTAAAGCAACGGATAAAAACAGCAAACCGGTAAAAATTAAATAAAATTTATTGCGTTTATTTAAGGCAGGAAACATTAAATTAGTTGATGGTTATTTGAACTATTACCCATTCGTTATTTTTTTTCTCCAAAGAAATAAAAGCAAGCGCCGAACCGTTCATTCCGTTATGCTTGTAATTCAGCTCACCCGAAGCGCTTGGGAAATTCCCATCTTCGGATATGTTTTTATATCCGAAACTTATAACTTGGTAAGAATCAAAAAAATCTTTCAAAACAAAATAAGCTTGATTGGGCGAAAAATAATCGGCTACCCCGTTTCTTAATTTTATCAAAACATCACCTTGGAAATGCCGGGTGAATTCAGCGATGTTATTGTTAATCACACCGTTTCTGAAATCGTTGAAAATTTCGTCCGGTTTGGTGTTTTGCGATTTCAATGATTGTACTGCCCGGGTTTCCGCTAAACCGGTTAAGCTCACCAAAACAAACAACACCGTTACGATAATATTTTTCATCGTTGTTTCTACTTTTTAATGATTAAAATAATCAAAAGATAAGAAAAAAGCATACCGTTTTTCCGGTATGCCTGTGAAACGCTTATTTGCTTTTTCTGATAATTTGCCGGGAAATATTCCTATGTGCCGGAACCGCTTTAAGTTTCAGCTGCGGTTCTCCTTCCAACAATTGATACGCCCAATCGAACACCATTCTCTGCTCATTTAAATCTTTAATTCTGATTTTAGCAAAATGATTATCCCAAGTCCAAATTACGTAAGTGTGTCCGGCAACAGCTTCAACATATTTAACGTTTTCGCCGTCGTTTAGCGGAACCCAACCGGAAATCGGCGCTTCGGTAATTTCATACAAGTCGGTTGTTGGACCCATATCTTGAATATCGGTATCTTCCCAAACGTTAATGTATAAAACCCCGTCATAATTTTCGAAAAACATATCTGCCGAAAGGTCGTTGGAATTGGCATCGAAAGGAACAACGGAGTATTCGCTGAAATCGTAACCCGCAATATCGGGGAAAGCGTTATAGTCGTAAATTTTTTGGTTCATTCCTTCAGGTCTTGCAACACCGTAAACTTCGTCGTAACTAAGCTCACTTTCATTTCCGTTGAAATCGTATGCTGCCACGGCGTAATAATAACGGCTGCCGTTTTCGGCATCGTAGTCCACATAAGAGTTTATCTCCGTACTACCGATTAAAGTATATTCACCCCAGTAACTGTCGGAATAATAAACATTGTAGCCGGCAACGTCACTTTCACTGTTGTAATCCCATGTAATCTCCACCAAATTATCACCGGCAAAAGTTCTTACGTTTTCCGGAGGCGACGGCGGGGAATTGTCATAATATGTTTTGAATTCCTGACATCCGGAAAAAACCACCGCAAGTAAAATTAAAACTGTTGTAATTTTTATTATTCTTTTTCCGGTTTTCATAATGCACCTCGGGTTTATTCAATTTTTCCGTTTTGTTCAATCCATTAGTTGCAATTGGAGTGCCAACAAAAATTGTTGTAAAATAAACCATAGAAGGAGAATCCGGATACGGCAAAAGTTAAGATTGTATAAAAGTTCGGTTGAATATGTATATTAAAGTAAACAGTAAATTAAAACCGGAATTTTACAAATAAAAACTTTGGAATCGAACATTGTCATATTTCAAAAAATTCATCTTTGTAAAACATCTTGTAGTTATTGATTACCGCAACGGATTTTCCTGTGAGAAGTCTTTTATCGAAAGGCGAGTTTTTCGATTTCGATTTGAATTTCGATATGTCGACCGTCCAGACTTCATCGGGATCAAAAATAGTTAAATTTGCTTTTTCACCTTTTTTTATGCGCGGCACGGGCAGATTAAGAATTTTCCTCGGATTAACTGCAAATTTTTCCACCATTTGTTTCAGCGAGATATGTCCTTTGTGAACCAATTCCGTAAGCGCCAAACCCAATTGTGTTTCGAGTCCTATAATGCCGTTCGGTGCAAGAGTGAACTCCATATCCTTTTCTTCGGGGGAATGTGGTGCATGGTCGCTGGCAATACAGTCAATGGTACCGTCTTTCAAACCTTCGATAATTGCTTTCACATCGCTTTGTGATCTTAACGGCGGATTCATTTTAAAATTCGTATCGAAAGATTTTAATTGTTCTTCCGTGAGAGTAAAGTGATGCGGTGTAACTTCGGCTGTAATATTCAAGCCCTTTTTCTTTGCTTGTCTAACTAATTCCACGGCATTTTTGGTACTGATGTGAGCGATATGAACTCTGCCGCCGGTATATTCGACCATCAAAATATCGCGCATTACAGTCAAGTCTTCCGCCACGGACGGAACGGGTGGCAATCCGAGCATAGTGGAAGTAATACCTTCGTTCATCGACCCTCCGGCAAGCGATTCGTCTTCACAATGTTCTATAACGGGTTTGTTGTACATTTGTGAATATTCAAGAGCATTTCTAAGAATTGCAGCCGTTTTTACTGCGACTCCGTCATCGGAGAAAGCAACCGCGCCGGCTTCAACAAGTTCCGCCATGGGTGCAAGAGTTTCCCCTTTCCTCCCAAGAGTAACGGCACCAATCGGATTAACATCCACCAAATGTCCGGCTGCTTTTTGGTTAATAAGATTAATCACTTCAGCGGAATCAATTGCCGGATCGGTGTTCGGCATGCAAGCAATTCCGGTAAACCCGCCGGCTGCTGCGGCGTTGCTTCCGGTAACAACGGTTTCTTCATCTTCCCTTCCCGGTTCCCGCAAATGAACATGCATATCGTAAAATCCGGGCGAAACATATTTCCCGGAAAAGTTAAACGTCTCGTCAACCGGAATTGAACCCAAACTATTCTCAATTTCCGAGATGGTACCGTCTTCAATTAAAATATCTTTTGTTCCTTCAATATTTCCGGAAGGATCAATTACGTTTACGTTTTTTAATAAAATTTTCATAATCTTTATTTTTCTTCATTTAGTTCATTGTACCGAGTAAATATAAAACAGCCATTCTTATTGCTACACCGTTTGTAACTTGATCGAGTATTACTTGATACGGTCCGTCGGCAACATCGGAAGATAATTCAACTCCTCTGTTAATCGGACCGGGGTGTAAAATAAGAATATCTTTGTTATTGTTTTCTATTCTTTCAGCCGTAATGCCGAAAAAGTTGTGGTATTCTCTTAAAGAAGGAATCGAAGAACCGGCTGCCCGTTCAAGTTGAATACGCAACACATTCAACACATCGTGCCCGGCAATTGCTTTATCGATATCGTGTAAAACATTAACTCCCAATTTCTCTATTCCTTTGGGAATCATTGTAGCGGGTCCGCAAACGCTAACTTCGGCACCCATTGTTTTGAGTCCGAATATATTTGAAAGAGCAACCCTGCTGTGGGCGATATCACCAACAATGCATATTTTCAACCCCTCAAGTTTTCCCATCTTTTCTCTAATGGAATACATATCCAACAGAGCCTGGGTCGGATGTTCGTGTCTGCCGTCGCCGGCATTGATAATATTTGCGTTAGTTATTTTGGTAAGATAATGCGGAACCCCGGCAGAGCTGTGGCGGACAACAATCATATCGATTTTCATAGCTTCGATATTTTTCACTGTATCCTTGAAAGTTTCACCTTTGCTGGTACTGCTACCGGCTTTCGAAAAGTTAACCGTATCTGCCGAAAGTCTTTTTTGTGCCAATTCAAAAGATATTCTTGTTCTGGTCGAGCTTTCGTAAAACAGGTTAACAACCGTTTTGCCTTGTAAGGTGGGGACTTTTTTAATCGGTCTTTCCAAAACTTCACGGAAAGTTGTTGCGGTATCCAAAATTGTTTGGATATCTTCTTTCGGAACACCGTAGAGTCCGAGCAAATGTTTGCTTGAAAGTGACATAAATTAATCTTCCGAGATATCTATTAAATAGACGGCATCTTCGCCGTCAACCTCTTTCATTTTAACTTTAATTTCTTCATTTATGGAAGTCGGAATATTTTTCCCAACAAAATCGGCACGGATTGGCATTTCGCGGTGTCCGCGGTCGATTAAAACACAGAGCTGGATTGTATTCGGTCTGCCCAAATCCATTAAAGCATCCAAAGCCGCCCGGGCGGTTCTTCCCGAGAAAAGCACATCGTCAATCAGAATAATATCTTTTTCGTTAATATCGAATGTTATATTTGTTACGGAAACTTCAGGTTGTTTTAATCTCGTTCGGAAATCATCGCGGTACAAAGTTACATCCAAAACGCCCAACGGTGGATTGCTGTTATCGATTTCTTTTATTTTCCCGTGAATTCTTTTTGCAATAAATTCCCCGCGTGTTCTCATACCGATCAAAACTATATTTTCCGAACCTTTGTTTCTTTCCAGAATTTCATGGGCAAGCCGGGTAATTGTCCGGTTTAGTCCGGCTTCGTCAATTATTTGAGCTTTTATTTTCATATTTAAAAAAAATCCTCATCGACTTGTCGTCTCTGAGGTCTTCCTTAAAATAAATTGTAAAATTATGTTCATTTCCTTTTTTATCTCTCGGGATAAAATTAAAGGTAAAATTGTTTCTCAAAATTAGAAAAAAAGTGTGAGAGTTCAAAGCGGAATGAAAATAAATGTAAAAAATCCGGGCAATTTGTCCGCCGGTTAAACTAACGGCTTCGTGAGAGATGCAGATACTTTTTAATTAGCGAGAGAAAATTAACCAATGCGGAAAGTAAAAAACCGTAAAAGGAAATTAAAACATCGTAAACCGTTACATTCAATTGACTTGCGGATGAAAAAACGAAAATCAAAATTTTCATCATTAAAATGAGAGTGAAAAGAAGAGCAAAACCGTAAACCCCGCCGCGAATTGTTCCGAAAAGGAAAACTTGCACAATTTTCTTAGAATTTCGGCTTGTATTCAGCGTTGTGAACAAATCATCCGAAGTAAATATGTGTTTTACTTCAGCCATCTTACTTGAAAATTATTTATAACCTATTGAAATATAAGAAATTATTGGCTTTATGTAAAGAAAAAAGTGAGAAAATTGTAGCAAATTTTGTGATTTTAAAGAATTAACATGAAAATTTTCCGGCTAAAAGTTACTTTTTCCCGCAATTTTATCAATTTTATTAGCAATTTGCTCAAAATTGATAGGTTTGAGCAAATATTCGTCAACATTTAGTGTGAGCAGTTTATTTAAAGTCGCACCGTCACTACGTGCTGTAAGCGCAATTACCGGGGTGGTAATTTGCGGATGTTGTACTCTAAGAATTTCAAGCATTTGTATTCCGTCCATCACGGGCATCATTACATCAAGAAAAATAAGATCCGGATTATCCAAAACTATTTTTTGCAATCCTTGTTGACCGTTATCTGCCGTTATAACTTCACATGAATACAATTTGGAAAGGGCCCGTGTTAAAAACAGCTGTTCGTTTTTATTATCGTCAATTATTAAAATTTTTTTGATTTCCATGACTTACCTTTTTGCTTTTCCCAATATAATAAAATTAAAGAATATACGGTAATATCATCGGTTTCAAAACGAAACAATTAAGGTGACTTATTTTTTAACACCGTTTGCTTTCCATCACAGCATTGGGTATTGCTTTACATTTAATTGGGGTTAGAAATTTTAATTAATAGTGAGGAAAAAATTGTATACAAGAGAATTAGAACAAACAGTATCAGTTTCAACATTCAACACACATCTGTTCAAATCAATTAAAACGGCGGTAAGCGACGCATTATTATGGTTCGCTTTGGTTCTGTTCCTTTTAATAAAACTTAACATTCTTGCTTTCTTTGTAAACGAACATTTTGCATTGGGAATAAACGAAGTATTAGTCAGTTTACTCGCTTTCGGAAATATTTTTGCGATAAGATTTTTTCAACTGTACGCAAAACAGCCGAAATAATTGAACAAAAAAACGGTAAATGTGATTTCCGTCACATTTGAATACGATGAATAAACATATTTATAAAAATAAAAATTAAATTTTTATGGAATTTGAACAAAACAGATGGAATAATATTGAAGCTCAAGCCGGCGGCTTTATTTACAAATTGAAAAAATATTTGTTCCGTCCTCTTAAATCGGCCATATCGGGTTTTGTTCTTTTCTTCATTCTCATACTTTCCATTAAAATTCTTAAATACTTTTTTATCAGCGAATATGATTTTAATATCGAAATATTCGATTTAATTATAGCATTTGCAGGATTTATTCTTTCTTATCTTTTTGCCCTTCTCGAAATAACACGCTATAAAAAGTTTTAACTTTATAAAACAATTAAAAAACCAATCCTTTTTACCGATTATAAGTTGTTACAAATCACATACTTACGGAAATTTTTCATTTCCTTTGTGATAGTAAAATTTAATAACCGGAGAAGTAAAATGAACACACTGGTTGAAGGACAAGACGGTATCTATAAAATAAAACACCGGACAAAAATTTATCAATATAAAATGGATAAGTTCGGGAATATTACAAACGAGTGCATTTTGCACGTAATGACCGATACAATTGAAAACGATTACGACAGGAATGAAGTAAGCAAAATGATTCAGAGTATGATATCCCGGGAAAAATCCATAAACACGGACTTTGATTGAGGTCACAAAATACGATTAAAGCTTATAACCAAAAGTCCGATAATTAATTACAATAAAAACAAAATCAGGTCTGGGGAAATGAATAGGTCATATTTCAAACAAATGAAAAGCGGAACCGGATACAACATATCAACCGCAATAGATAAACAACAAATGGAACTTACCGGTGTAACCCGTGTAAACGGCAATTTGCCCGATAGCGAAGCAAAAGTTGGGCCGTTTCAAATAATTGCCACAAAACCAAATAATTTTGTTGTTGTACGGGTAAATTTGGATAGAGCAACGCTTGCGGAAGCTGGGGATTTCAAAAAATACCTTTTCACAATACTTAATGAAGGAATAAATAATTTAATTATAGATTTGAATAATTGTGAATTTATAGATTCCACCTTCTTCGGTGTAATTGTAGGAGCATTGAAAAAGGCAAAAACGACTAACGGAAATGTTTTTTTGGTGTACGATCCGGAAAAACAAATTCCACTTTTCACGGAAACAGGTCTGGCAAAAATTTTCACAACCTTCACAAATTTGGAAGAAGCTTATTCTAAGTTAAACCTCGATTAGCCAGTTTATGATTGGAGCGGGAAAGCGATTCTTTTTCCTTTAATTTTTCCCTGTAAAGCTGTCCGATTTCCGCACCGACAATGAATAAGCAAGAAGAATAAAAAATCCAAAACAGAACCACAATAATCAAAACAAAAGCTCCGTACAGTTTGTTCGACGAAAGAAAGTGAGCAATGTAAAATTCAAAAATTTTTCTTGCCAACTCCCACAGCAGCGTTGCCCAAAAAGCACTTACCAATAACGCTTTTCTGTTGATTTTTTCATAAGGAATCAACATATAAAAAAGGAAAAACAAGGTAAAAATCACAACAACGGAGGCTACCGAGAAGACCGAATTTACCAAATCGGTAACAATAAACATTTTTAAAAACTCAATTTCTTTTGCCGAGCTGAGAAGCACATGTACAATTGGAAAAATAAAAGTGGATAATAAAATTAGAAATATTAAAAGAATTACCATTCCGAAATCCCTTAGCAAACCGATCCAAACACTTCTTGTTTTCTTTACCCTATAAACTTTATTCAAAATTGTACGCATACTGCTGAAAAGCCAAGTTGAGGTGAAAAACAGACCTATTGCACCAAGGTAGGCAGCCAATGTTTTATATTCAATCACTTCAGGCAAGCGGGAAAGTATTACCCTTTTCGTATATGCGGCATATTCGGGATACGGGATTATTGTATCTATCAAATTACTGATTTGGTTATGCAAAGTGACCGGATTTATTATGTTGCCCAAAATTGCAAAAGCCAAAAGCAAAATGGGAATTATGCTTAACAACAGCGAAAATGCCACTCCGCCGCCCGAAAGGAAGATATGGTGTTCGTCTATCCGGTGGTACAATCCGATGATATAATAACGGAAAAATTCAACCATTTTCCGGTACGTATCAAGGGAAAAATATTTTGCAATAAATTTTAGTAAACGGAACTTACTCATTCATTATTCTGGCGATTGTATTAAAATAAATATCAGACAATTTATTTACATCAATATTCAAGTCATCGGCAACCATTAACGACGCTCCGCCTACCTTGCCAAGCTTGTAAACCGGGATATCAAATTTCCCGGCAATTTTCTTAATATTGTCCTCATATTGAGGTGCGGTCGAAATGATAATTCTGGATTGTGATTCGGAAAAGTAAGTAAAATCCTTGCGTGATTTAACCGGTACTGTAACTTCGCAGCCAAGCTGGTTTTCTTCGTTAACAATGCAGCATTCTGCCAAAGCTGCAAGAATCCCACCTTCGGAAACGTCATGAGCAGAGTTTACAAAACCTTCTTCAATCATTTCAAGTAAAGCCGAATGTAAGTTTTTCTCCCGCTGCAAATCAAGCGCCGGGGCGTTCCCTTTTACCAAATTGTGAATCACTTTCAAATACTCACTTCCGCCAAGTTCTTCAAAATCTTCTCCCAAAACAAAAATCGAATCCCCTTCGTTTTTGAAATAGCAAGTGGTAATATTTTTCAAATTGTTAATTAAACCAATCATACCAATCACGGGAGTGGGATAAACAGCTCTTTCCGGACTTTCATTATAAAAGCTGACATTTCCTCCTGTTACCGGGGTCTCGAAAAATTCGCATGCCTCCTTCATTCCGGCTACCGATTCTTTAAATAACCAATACATTTCGGGTTTATACGGGTTACCGAAATTCAAACAATTGGTAATTGCCAAAGGTTTACCACCCGAACAAACTATGTTCCGCGCCGCTTCGGCAACTGCGGCTTTTGTTCCCTCTTTCGGATTTAGATAAACATATCTTCCGTTACAATCCGTTTTAGCTGCTATGGCTTTATTGTAATTTTTAACTCTTATTACGGCGGAATCGCAACCGGGACCAACCACAGTATTCGTTTGAACCATAGAATCATATTGCCTGTAAACCCACTTTTTGGATGCAATGTTGGGTGATGAAAATACTTTTAAGAATGTTTCTTCCAAATTTTCCGGTTCGGGCAGTGAATAAAAATCGAAGTTTTTTATTTCATCGATATAACTTGGTTTTTTCGCATCCCTGTAATAAACCGGAGCGCCACCGCCAAGCACAAGATCGAATGCTTCAATTTTTGCTTTGTCTTTCCCGTAATGTTCAACTTCTATAAACGGTCCGTTTGTAACCTCACCAATAATTTCGCAACTCAAATCCCATTTTTCGAAAATCTTTTTTACTTCATCTTCAAAACCTTTTTTAGCAACCACCAGCATTCTTTCTTGACTTTCGGAAAGCATAATTTCGTAAGCCGTCATATTTTTCTCGCGCAGAGGAACTTTATCGAGATTTATTTTCATTCCCGCACCGCCTTTTTCACTCATTTCGGAAGTGGAGCAAGAAATTCCCGCCGCGCCCATATCTTGAATGCCGACCACCAAACCTTTTTCAATTACTTCGAGAGTGGCTTCGAGCAGCAATTTTTCGGTAAATGGGTCGCCAACTTGCACGGATGGGCGCTTGGCTTCGGATTCTTCCGAAATTTCTTCCGATGCGAATGTGGCTCCGTGTATTCCGTCTCTACCCGTAGCCGAACCTACAATCATTACGGGATTGCCCTCACCTTTTGCCACTGCCGACACTACTTTATCGGTATCCACAATTCCGATTGCCATTGCATTTACAAGCGGATTTTCTTTATACACTTCGTCGAAATAGACTTCACCGCCAACCGTCGGAACACCGAAACAATTGCCGTAATCGGCAATTCCTTTTACAACACCTTCGAACAAGTAACGTGTACGGGCATCGTCAAGGGTTCCGAACCGCAAAGAATTCAAAGCCGCTACCGGTCTAGCACCCATTGTAAAAATATCCCTTAAAATTCCGCCTACTCCGGTTGCCGCTCCTTGATACGGTTCAACTGCGGAAGGATGATTGTGACTTTCTATTTTGAATGCAACCGCTTGTCCATCGCCAATATCAACCAATCCGGCGTTTTCTTCGCCTGCGCCTACCAGAAGATTTTTACCGCTTCTCGGTAAGGTTTTAATCAATGCAATCGAATTTTTATAGCTGCAATGCTCGCTCCACATTACACTGAAAATTCCCAATTCGGTATAATTGGGTTTTCTTCCCAGACGCTCGCATATTTTTTTATACTCTTCCTCGGTTAGTCCGTGTTCGAGTGCCAATTCTAATGTAACTTCCGGTTCCTTCATCCGCTTATCATTTTTTTAGTAAAACGAAATATAATATTTTCGCTTCACCTAAAAAAGCCAATATAAAATGGTGCGTAGTTGCTCAATACAAATTATTAAAATTAAGGTTATACGAAATGGTGTGAATTTCAGCTAATGTGATTTTTGCATATCGCGATAATGCTTAATTACCGTAACAAAAGAAATGAACAGGAAACCCCACAATGCCGTTAGAAAATCGTTAATTGTTACTTGGAAAGTTTCGAATATTCCCACTAAAAATGCGAACAATCTTATTAAAATTATTAGAGTGAAAGCGGCTGCAAAACCGTAAAGACCTATTTCAAGCGGCATTACAATATAATCGCGACCGATTTTTTTCAAATAAATTTTTTGAACTTTTTCTTTCGTTTTATTCGAATCAACAGATACATTCATTATAATTTCACTCCTTAACCGGATTTTACAGTTTTTGGTAATTTAATAGTTACGGTTGTTCCCACGTCTTCTTGGCTTTCTATTTCCAGCTCACCGTTCATTTTGCCCAATAATTCTTTACAGATAACCAATCCGAGTCCGGTCCCTTTCTCTTTTCCGGTTCCGTAACTTGTAACGTGTTCTTCGAAGTTTATCAAACGCGAAAGTTTTTCTTCGCTTATGCCAACACCCGAATCTTTTACTTGTAGCAATATATGATCATCGCTTTTGTCCGCTGAAATAACCACTCTGCTTTTGTCATAAGAAAACTTGATTGCGTTATCCAGAATATTTTCCAGAATATTGGTTAACAATGTTTTATCCGCAAAAACGTTGAAGTGTTCAGGGATTCTGTTTTCCAGGGTAATGTTTTTCTTTCCGGCTTTTTGTTTCAACCGGTGAATTACTTCATCAACAAAAAGAGTGAGATCCAAAAATTCTTCCTTGGGCTGTAAATTGCCTATTTGCGATTTTGTCCACAGCAACAAATTATTCAATAATGAATAGGCAAACCTTGCCGATTTTTGTATTTCAAGTGCAAATGATTTTTTGTCTTCGTCACTGTAACTATCATACTCGTCCACCAAAATGTCCGCAAAGCCCAATATGGTTGTGAACGGACTGCGCAAGTTATGGGAAATAATGGAAAATAACTTATCCCTGTTTTTGTTCGATTCTTTTAGTTTTTCTTTCGATTCAATTAAAGTAATTTCAAATTCCTTTTGCCGGGTAACATCGTTAATTATCCCGATTATCCCGGCAACGTTTCCGCTCTTATCGAAAAAAACTGTTTTGTTTATTTCCAGTTCAATTGCTTGATTACCGTCTTTCACATAAGTTGCAAAATATGATATTTTATTTTTAGAATTGACTACTTCCAAATCCGTATTATATTCTTTTGCGGCTATTTCTCCGGGGAAAACTTCATATTCCGATTTTCCGAATATTTCATCAACTTTTTCGTTAAAAAGTTCCTCAAACTTTTTATTGCATCCGAGAAAAATTCCCTTATTGTTTTTATAATAAACCGGATTCGGAATACTGTTTAGCAGCGTATGGAGAAAGTCTTTTTGATATTTTAGAATAGGTTCGCTCCGGGAAAAATTATCCCGTGGAATAATTATATGCAGTAAATTTTCCGGTTCACCATCGTCATCAAAAACTGTTGTAACAAAGTAATCCGTTGGTATTACACGTGTGGATTTTGTTAAGAATGAAAAATGGAATTGAACGAACTCTTCCTTTGTATCGATTAACTTTCCAACTTTATCTTCAAGTTCTTTCCGCTCGACTGAAATTCCGAAATCGTGCCATGACGAATCGAGAACTTCGGTTTCTTCATAACCTGAAAATTGAAGAAAAGATTTGTTCACCCGCAAAATGCTACCGTGCAAGTCGGTTAACAATGCACCGTAAGCGGGATTGTTCCAAAGTGCATCGACTTCCCTTTTAAAAATTCCTACGAGAGCCGGACTGTATTCTTCAATGTTTTCAATTCCGGAGTTTTCCAATGAACTGATAAGCCGGTTTATCGATTCAAACAAATTTGATGAAGAAGTGCGGTTGGAATCCATTCCTTTTTTTCCTTTTTCCGAATATTCAGATTGTCCACCTGATTATCGGAAAAATCCGCAGAAATTATAGACGGAACTTTCAACAAAATAAGAATTTGTCTCATTTTTTTCCGACGTATTGAGACATTTAAATTTCACTGTAAACTTATGTTTGAAAAACGATTCATAACAAAATATTTGTGATCTGGAACAAAATTTGAGCAAAAATTAAATGGCTTATGGACCTGAAACATGCTTCTGAAAACCGGTGCAATTTTTTTTGCAGTACAAATAATACATAATGCTTGCAAAGCAATAAATACAAAAGGGTTACACGAAAGTGCGTAAATTGCGTCAAATTTAGTTGCACCCTTTGTGCTTTTTAGCTGAAAACGGGTATAGTGTTTTCATTAAAAAAATTAACATTTTGTGATAAAAATCAAATGGCATAAAAAATGATTTTCTTACATTCAAAAAAGGACCCATCCAATTACAATTCTCACCAAGGGCGGGCGGAGGTTGATATGCACAAAAACGGCACGGCAACTGCAATTAAATCAATTCACGATTTACCGGTTGAACATCTGTTAATTTGTAAAACTATTCTTGAAAAAACCAAAGATTACTTTTTCCGTAACGAACTGAAAAAACTGGAACGGATAGAAAAACAAGCCATACTTTACGATCTGGATAAGTTTGCCCGGATTAAAAATTTGAGATATAAACTCCGGAGTTCAAATCCCGATGATTGGATTAATGAATGGGAAGTTTACAAGAAAATCGTCGATGAAATCAAAACAAGAAAGAATACCCTTTCCAGAGCAAGCTGAAATTAAAAAAATGAAAAATAAATTTTATTACTATTCCAAAGAAGAATTAAGATTTGTTCCGGTTCAGAATTTTTACACGAAATTCTTAATCGCCCTTTTAATCACCGTTGTTATTTCGGGTTTAACATTTTCCTTTCTTTACATTTCATATACAAAGTGGGTAAATCCGCAACAAAATTTAAGTGAATTGAAAGCCAGAAACGTTCAACTTTTAGCACAATTAAAATTACTTGGAAAACAATACAAAGATTTGGAAAAGAAAGTAGATAAACTTTTCAATAAAAATAATGAGTTGAGACTTGCGGTAAACTTGCCGCCGGAAGAAAAACAAGAAGAATTCGGAACAGGCGGTTCACTGTTCGAAAATGTAGATCCGCGAAATACTGATGAAGAGAAAAAACTACTGCTGCAGTTATCCGACCTTGCAAACAAACTGGATATAAAAGTAAAAAACGAACTTGAGAGCTATTCCGAAGTAAAAACCAAACTTGTTGAAAACGAAAAATTCTACGAATGTATTCCTGCAATAAAACCGGTGCAAGCTGCATACGGCGACAGATTCGGTATGCGTTTCCATCCGATATTAAAAATCCGGAGAATGCACGCCGGCATTGATTTTCTTGCGAATACCGGAACACCCGTTTACGCAACGGGTGCAGGCAGGGTAATTTATGCGGGTAGAAACGGTGGATACGGTTTAACATTAAAAATCGATCATGGTTACGGTTACGTAACTTTATACGCTCACCTTAAAAAGATAAAAGTTAAAAGAAGGCAATATGTAAAACGGGGCGATTTGATTGCCATTTCGGGAAACTCCGGCAGCCTTTCCACGGGTCCGCACTTACATTACGAAGTACGGTACAAAGGCATTGCTTTAAATCCTAAAAATTTCATATTCGATGATATAGACATTTTTGAATACAAGGAAAAAAGAAAAGAATTTCAGAGTGAACAAAAAAAAGCTTTAGCATTTGCCATCGATTAATCGGCTTTACCCGGAACTTTATCCATTGCCCGTTCGGTCATTGCCAGAATTGTTAGCGATGGATTAACTCCGGGATTGGCCGAAATAGCCGAACCGTCGCAAACCCACAAATTTTCGTAACCGAATACTTTTTGGTTGGAATCAATTACGCCGGAGTTTTTATCTTTGCCAATTACCGCACCTCCCAAAATATGCGCAGTTGTGGGAATTCCGCCCAATGTTTCCGTTAACAAAACCATTGGTTTTCCATTAACAATTTCAGCATATTTTTCAGACAACTCTTTAGCATGCGGAATGAAAGCCGAAGGAGCCTTGCCTTCTTGCATTTCCGTCTTCATGCCCAGTTTACCCAAAGTAAATTTTATTTTGGAATCGATTGTTTGCATGAACAACAAAATTTGGGTTCTCTTTGCCCAATTCCATACCGTAAAAACTTTTAAATTTTTAATAGGATTTTTTAATAAATCAATTAAAATATTTTTAATTCTTTCAATAGCTGATTTACCCGTGACCATTGGAGACATTAAAATCCGCCAAAAACCCGAACCGGAACCGTAACGCACCGGTTCCAAGTGCGTTTTGTTTCCGGTGTATAAAATGGAACCGATTGCAACCCCATCGGAAAATGACTTTGCCTTGTCAAATGTTGTAACACCAACCAAACTTTCGGAGTTTGTTCTTATATCGTAGCCTACCCTATCGGATAAACGCGGCAAGGACGAGTCTTTAAGTTTTAATAACAATTTCACAGTTCCCAAAACACCGCCGGCAAAAACCACCCCTTTCGATGTGAATCTTTTCTTGTGTTTAAAAATTGAAGTGGAACTTACCGTAATTAATTCATAACCGTTTTCCCCGTTTTTATTACCGGCCGGAATAACATCCACAACCTCCGTTTCGGGTAGAATTTTAACACCGAGTTGTTCTGCAAGGTAAAGATAATTTTTATCGAGCGTGTTTTTTGCGTTATAACGGCATCCCGTCATACAACCACCGCAAAAATTGCAAGCAGTAAGTTCATAACCTGCAATATTCTTAAATTTTTCTTGCATGCTTACAGCAACCGTTGTAGGGAAAAAATCATCTGCTCTCCCAATTTGCACACCCAACTTTTTTAACGCCAAATCGCCGGTTTCCAATCTAGGATTTTCAACTGCACTTAACATTTGTAAAGCTTTTGAATAAAACGGTTTGAGTTCATCTCGCCAATCGGCTAATCCGCTCCAGCTGCCGCTAGCATAAAACTCGCTTTTAGGAATTGCCAATGTATTTGCATAAACCAATGAACCACCGCCAACACCAACACCGGAAAGAACCGTTATATGTCTGAAAAAAGAAATTTTAAATAACCCGAAAAATCTAAGCGCGGGAATCCACATCCACTTTTTTAGGTTCCAATTTGTTTCAGGAAAATCATGCGGTTTAAGCCGTTTCCCTTTTTCGATTACCAAAACTTTATAATTTTTCTCCGCCAATCGTAACGCGGCAACCGAGCCGCCGAAGCCTGAACCGATAACGATAAAATCATATTCCGGATTATTCATTTTTCCCCTTTATTTCTTGTAAACGCTTGATTTTATTGACATTATAAAAGGATAATTTAGTATAAATATATTATATTTGTAACATTAATTATATTATTTTACAGTCGCAAGATTTTTTATATTACTTAAAAAATTTAAACTAAACGGAGGTATAATGAAAATTGCAGTTTGCGTTAGTCATGTCCCCGATACGGCTACGAAAGTAAAAATAGGTTCCGACGGAAAATCTATTGATCCGTCCGGAGTTACTTACGTAGTTAACCCGTACGACGAATTCGCAATTGAAGAAGCTCTAAAAACCAAAGAGCAGCTTGGCGGAGAGGTTGTTGTAATCAGCCTTGGTACCGAAGCGAACAAAGAATCACTTAGAAAAGCATTGGCTATGGGAGCCGACAGTGCAGTGCTCTTGAAAGACGATAAACAAAGGGATTCCTTTGCTGTTGCCAAAGCCCTTGCAGAAGAAATAAAAAATCAAGGCGCCGAAATTGTTTTCTTCGGTAAACAATCGGTCGATTATGATAATTCGATTACCGGACAGCTTACAGCCGAACTCCTCGGTTACAATTATGTAAGCGTTGTTGTCGATCTTAAAATAGACGGGAATAAAGTTATAGCCGAACGGGAAATTGAAGGTGGCCGTGAAGTTGTGGAAACAACTTTACCGGTAGTAATTACGGCTCAGAAAGGATTAAACGAACCGCGTTACGCTTCTCTAAAAGGAATAATGGCAGCTAAAAGAAAAACCATAGAAGAAAAAGAAGCTGCACCGGCGGATAATTATGTGGAAATAATCAGAATGAAAAAACCCGCTCCTAAACAACCCGGTAAAATTATCGGCTCGGATGCAAGCGCCGTTCCCGAACTAATTCGTTTATTAAGAGAAGAAGCAAAAGTAATATAAGGAGTTTTGTTATGGCAAATAAAATTTTAGCTGTACTTGAACAAAGAGACGGAAAACTCAAAAAAATTTCATTTGAAGTAGCAAGAGCAGCATCGGACATTGCTCAAAAATTAAATGCCGGAGTTGAGGCGGTTGTGATTGGAAATGAAGTTGAAGGAATTGAAAACGTTGGTGGTTACGGGGTTGAAAAAGTAACACATTACAAACATGCCGATTTGCACAATTATTCTTCTTCAGCTTACGGAGACATAATTGCGGAGCATGTTAACAATTCCGGAAACGATATTATTTTCTTCGGCAATACGGCAATGGGCAAAGATTTGGCGCCGAAAGTTGCAGTAAAACTTAACGCCGGAATTGCGATGGATTGTACCGCATTTGAAATCGAAGACGGTGAGTTAATTGCTACGCGTCCGGTTTATGCGGGCAAAGCGTTAATCGATGTCAAATTAACCAGCGGGAAAAAGATTTTCACACTACGCCCCAATGTATTCAATCCCGGCGAACCCTCCGGTGCCAAAGCCGAAGTTGAAGTCAAAGAAGTGGCTAATCCCAATTTAAGTGTTCGCGTTGTTGAGCTTAAGAAATCGGAAGGTAAACTTGACGTTGCCGAAGCTTCTATAATTGTTTCAGGCGGTCGCGGAATGAAAGGACCGGAGAATTTTCATCTCGTGGAAGAACTGGCTGATTTATTGGGCGCAGCTGTTGGAGCTTCGCGTGCGGTTGTTGATGCCGGATGGCGTCCTCATAGCGAGCAAGTGGGTCAGACCGGGAAAACGGTATCGCCAAATTTATACATTGCTCTTGGAATCTCCGGAGCCATTCAGCATTTGGCCGGTATGCGCTCGTCCAAATATATTGTGGCTGTAAATAAAGATCCGGATGCACCTATTTTTCAAGTGGCGGATTACGGAATTACCGGCGACGTTTTCGAGGTTGTTCCAGCTATGATTGAAGAGATCAAAAAACTTAAAGAAGGATAGTCGGTTTATGCCCGGTGCCGTTAAACGCCGGGCTTTTTTATATGTTCAAATATTCATTCCAAACTTTGTATAACTCGTAAGTTGCTTTGATATCGTCCCCGCAATAAATTGCTATATCTTTTACCCTTCCGGCTTTATACAATTCCTTTACTTCCATGCCGGTTATTCCTTTGCTCTTCGGTGATTCAATACCAAATGCATTACAATAAAAATCCAAATTGAATTTGCGAACCAATCCGTAAAACGTAAACTGATCCAACAAATCGACATGATGTGTTAAAGCGTATCTGCTTTGAATTAAGTTAATACAAGGTTTTACTTGCAACATTGCCGAACGCAGCATTAGGAAAGGAACGTCGAAATTTCTGCCGTTAAATGTTATTACCTGGTCAACTTTTGAAACATAATTCCAAAATAATTCCAACATTTCTTTTTCTTTAAAACCTTTATATTCAATATTTTTATCTTCAGCTTTCCAATTATCTTTTCCTTCATATAAAACCAGCGAACCGCCGGATTCTACATTCAACATTCCAATTGCCACAACTTTTGCGGTAAAAGGGTATAAACTCAAGTACCGTTTGGATTCGTCAATTTTCTCTTGCTTGATTTGTTCGTCTTTTTCCCTTTCGGCGTAACGTAAAATGTATTCTTGTTGGGAAGGTGACAGTGTATCGAATTCATATCCTACGGTTTCAATGTCAAATATTAATCGCTTCATTTTAATAAATGATATTGGGAATGATACAGTAGGAAATTTAATATTTTAAATCTTTTATATCAAGATATTGGATAAATTGATTATTATTTTTTGCTACGAATAATTTTTTCTATCTCGTCCCACATTTCCGGGTGTATTTCATCCAAAAAGTTAAATTCGCCCGCTCCTTTCAACCATTCGCCACCATCGATTGTGACAACTTCGCCGTTAATAAATGCGGAATAATCGGAAACAAGGTAAGCGGCAAGGTTAGCAAGCTCTTGATGTTCACCGGTTCTTCGTAACGGTATTTTTTTTTCGACGGCAAATTTGGTTCTTAATTCTTCGGGGAATAATCTGTCCCATGCACCTTTTGTTGGGAAAGGTCCCGGCGCAATTGCGTTCAATCTGATACCGTATTTTGCCCATTCCACTGCAAGCGAACGGGTAAGCGCAAGCACTCCGGCTTTTGCAACTGCAGATGGAACAACATAACCCGAGCCCGTCCACGCGTAGGTTGTTACGATATTCAGAACAGAGGCAGTATGCCGGTTTTTTATCCAATGTTTACCGAAACTTAATGTAGCATAATATGTTCCGCGCAAAACAATATTCACTATAATGTCGAACGCACGATGGGACAACCTTTCAGTAGGACTTATAAAATTACCGGCTGCGTTGTTAACTAAAACATCCACTCTGCTGAATTCATTTAGTGTTTGAGTCAACAAGTTTCGAATATCGTCGAAAGAAGTGACATCACATTTTACGGGTAAAACTCTATTCCCCGAATGTTGTTCGATTTCGGCAGCCGTATTTTTCAAAACATCAAATTTTCTGCTTGCAATAACAACCTTCGCACCTAAATCCGAGAAGTATTTTGTCATTGATTTACCAAGACCCGTTCCCCCGCCGGTTACAACAATCACTTTTCCATCAAGCGCATTTTCTTTTAACATCGGTTGTGTATAAATTTTATCATTCATTTTTTATCCCGGAAATAATATAAAAATTGGCCGGTTACAAGTATAACCATATCCGGTGAGAAAGGAAAAATTTTACTTGTGTACAACCTGTATGGTTTAGAAGCAATATTCGTTAGCTTCAATTAATTTATCCGCTATACTTCTCCTTAATTTTATAGTATTTACCGGATCGAATTTGGTAAAGCGTTTTAAGCCTAATAATAACATTTTCAATTCATCACCTTCGGCAAAAGCGGAAATTGCATGTTTCCCGTAATTGTTAATTCTTTCGAGTGCATCGCTAACGTAAATCCTGGTCATTTCAACAAACGGAGCTGCACTTTCCACGTTTTGTAAAGCCAGTTTTTGCGTTCTTAAAATTGCGGATTCCGAAACAAAAACTTCGATTAACATATCGGTAATATTCATAATTATTTCCTGCTCGTCGGCTAATTTTTGCATGAATTTTTGAACCGCAGAACCGGCTATCATCAAAATTGCTTTTTTAGCATTATTTATAGCTTTAAGTTCTTTTGCCAGTGTTCCTTCCGGTTCTTCACCAAACGAAGGAATAGACATTAATTCTTTCTGCACACCCATTGCGGGTCCCATCAAATCAATTCTTCCTTTCATCGAACGTTTGACAAGCATATCGACAATGAGCAATCTGTTAATTTCATTTGTTCCTTCGAATATTCTGTTTATTCTTGAATCCCGATAAGCACGGGCTGCAGGATATTCTTCCGAATAACCGTAACCGCCGAAGACCTGAACAACTTCATCCACAACAAAATCGAGCATTTCGGAGCCGAAAACTTTCATTATGGATGACTCGATTGCATATTCTTCCGCTGCTTTTATTAAAGCATCGCTGTAAGCCATTCCCTCGCTCATCAATTTTTTCACCATATCGTCAATCAGTCCGCTTGTCCTTAAAATTGCAGCTTCGGAAACAAAAGTTTTAACAGCCATTTCCGCAAGTTTATGTTTAATGGCGCCAAAACTAGCAATGGTTTTTCCGAATTGCTTACGTTCGTTAGCGTATTGCACTGCAATGGAAATAAATCTTTTTGCACCTCCGGTAGTCATTGCACCAAGTTTAAATCTTCCTATATTTAATATATTAAATGCAACATAATGACCTTTCCCGATTTCACCGAGGATATTTTCTTTAGGCACTTTAACATTATCCAAAAACAAAGCTCTCGTTGAAGAGCCTTTAATTCCAAGTTTGTTTTCTTCTTCACCTTTGGTAAATCCTTCGGAATCGGTAGGAATGATAAAACAAGTAAATTTATCCCCGTCAACTTGTGCAAAAGTAATCAGGATATCAGCAAAGCCACCGTTGGTAATCCACATTTTCTGACCGTTCAGAATGTAATAATTCCCATCATCGGAAAGTGTCGCTGTTGTTTTAGCCGAAAGTGCATCGGAGCCAGAAGTAGGTTCCGTTAAACAATAAGCCGATTTCCATTCGCCCGTAACCAGTTTCGGTAAATATTTTTTCTTTTGTTCTTCGGTTCCGTAATACAAAATCGGCAAGGTTCCTATTCCGGTATGTGCAGCAAATGAAACTCCAAAAGAATGGCTTGGACCCATTGCCATAGCAAGAATTGTATTTGTATTAAAATCTTCACCAAGTCCGCCGTATTCTTCCGGAATTGCCGTACCAAGCAAACCCAGTTCGCCGGCTTTATTAAGTAATTGAATTGTAAGTTGATGATCGGAGCTTTGTTTATCGATGGCATCGAGGTTAGGCCAAATTTCTTTTTCCAAAAATTCGCCAACCATTTCCGCCATCATTTTTTGTTCTTCGGTAATGTCTTCCGGAATGAAAACCGATTCGGGTTTACTTTCCTTAATTAAAAACCCACCACCTTTAAGCAATTCTTTTTCCATTTTATTTATTCCAAATTTGTTTATAATAATTTAAATTTTTATAATTTTTCAAATATTGAAGCTACTCCTTGACCGCCGCCTACACAAGCGGTAACCATTCCATATTTTTTGTTTCTTCTTTCCAATTCATTTAATATTTGAACCGTAAGTTTTGCTCCCGTGCAACCCAACGGATGCCCAAGTGCAATAGCTCCACCGTTAACATTTAGAATTTCGGTATTCAAATCCAATTGCTTGATGACAGCCAAAGATTGAGCTGCAAAAGCTTCGTTCAGCTCAATCAAATCGATATCATTTAAATTCATGCCGGCTTTTTTTAATGCTTTCGGCACTGCGGCAACGGGACCTATACCCATAATTCTCGGGTCCACACCCGCAACGGCATAAGAAACCATCCGGGCAACAGGATGAATGTTTAATTCTTTCACCATGTCTTCGGACATTATAAGCACAAAAGCGGCACCGTCCGAAGTTTGGGAAGAATTGCCGGCAGTTACCGTTCCCCCTTGGGCAAATGCCGGCTTTAGTCGTGCCAAAGCTTCCATTGTTGTATCTTTACGCGGTCCTTCATCGGTATCCACCACAAATTTTCTGGTTTTCCGTTTCCCGTCTTCCACAAAAACATGTTCAACTTCTACCGGAACAATTTGATCTTTAAAGTAACCTTTTTCAATTGCATTTAACGCTTTCATGTGTGAATTGTAAGAAAATTCGTCTTGCTCTTCACGTGAAATGTTAAAATCCTTAGCAATCTCTTCGGCGGTTAATCCCATACCCAAGTAATATTCGGGATGATTTACAACCACATTGTAATTGGGTGCAAGTTTCCAACCGGTCATCGGAACCATCGACATTGATTCGGTTCCTCCGGCAATTATGCAATCAGCCATTCCGGCTCTAATTTTTGAAACACCTATCGATATGGTTTCCACCCCGGATGCACAGAACCGGTTTACCGTAACCCCGGGAACATCTTGGGGTAAGCATTGTAATGCAATCATCCTTCCTATTTGCAAACCTTGTTCCGCTTCGGGAAAAGCATTTCCAACAATTACGTCGTCTATCCGTTTTTTATCGAGTTGCGGAAATTTATCGAGCATGTAATTAATTACGTCTGCTGCGAGGTCGTCCGGGCGGTAAAACCGGAATCCGCCTTTTTTTGCTTTTCCCACAGCCGTTCTGTATCCGGCTACTATGTACGCTTCTTTCATTTTTACCTTAATATTTTTATTATTAAATTTTTAATTTCTTAATGGTTTTCCAGTGTTAAGTGTATGTTGAATTCTCTCCAGGGTTTTTCTTTCCCCTACAAGGCTTAAGAAAGCTTCACGTTCCAGATCGAGCAAATATTGTTCATCAACCAATGTACCTTCGCTAAGATCCCCACCGCACATTACGTAGGCAAGTTTCTCTGCAATTTTTTTATCATGTTCCGAAATGTAATTGGCTTTAAAAAATGAATAAGCGCCTAACATTAGTGTTGCCAATCCCGATCTTCCCAAAACTTTAATATCTTTTCTTGGAACCGGTTGTGTGTATCCCCTTTCTGCCAATCGCAATACGGATTTTTTAGCTTCGGCAATTACCCGGTTGGGATTAACGGTATAAACATCCAACCCTTTTCTGAACAATCCCAAATCGTAAGCTTCGTAAGCGGATGTGGCCACTTTGGCTTGACCAATAGTTAAAAACCGGTTTTGAAGTTCGGGCAATTCAATGCCTCCTTCCACGTAAGAAGCTGATGCACGAAGAACCATTTCTTTTGTTCCACCGCCGGCAGGAATTATTCCAACTCCAACTTCCACCAATCCGATATAAGTTTCCGCAGAAGCATTAATCATATCGGAATGCAAACATAATTCGCAACCGCCGCCAATTGCAAGATTATGCGGAGCTGCAACCACGGGTACAGCGGAGTAACGGATATGCATCATTGTGTTTTGAAAAGATCTGACTGCAAAATCAATTTCTTCGTATTCCTGTTCCGTTGCCAGCATGAATATCATAGCCAAATTTGCACCGGCTGAGAAGTGCTGACCGTTGTTGCCGATAACCAAACCGCGGTAGTCTTTCTCTGCTATTTCAATAGCTTTGTTTATTCCCTCCAAAATCTCAGTGCCTATGCTGTTCATTTTTGTATGAAATTCCAGATTCAAAACCCCGTCGCCAATATCGTGAAGAGTTGTACCGGAGTTTTCCCAGACCGGTTTTTCCCCTCTGTAATTGTCAAGTATAATAAATCCTTCCTTGCCCGGAATGGTTTTGTAAGATTTGCTTCCGATATCATAAAATTGTTTTCTGCCTTTCTCCGTTTTGTAAAATGAAGCGATGCCGTTATCGAGCATATCATAAACCCATTGCGCGGGTTTAAATCCTGATTCCTCCATTTTCTTCACAGTCTTTTCTACTCCAAGCACATCCCATTGTTCAAACGGACCGAGCTCCCAGCCGAATCCTGCACGCATTGCATCATCTATTTTATACAGCTCGTCTGCTATTTCCGGAATCCGGTTCGATGCATATCTGAAAATCATAAATGAGAGTTTTCTTAAAAATTCTCCAGCTTTATCTTTTTGCGTAACGAGAAATCTTAATCTTTCTCTCAAGTCGTCAATCGGTTTAGCCGCTGCAACGGATGCAAACTTTGGTTTGGAAGGCGGGTTGTATTCAAGTGTTTTGACATCGAGCTCAAGTATTACTCTATTACCTTGTTCATCTTTTGTTTTTTTGTAGAAGCCTTGCTTGGTTTTATCCCCCAACCAATTATTTTCCACCATCTTATTTACAAAGTCCGGAATTTTAAATAATTCACGTTCTTCATCATCCGGGCAATCGTTATAAAGATTAGTTGCAACTTTAACCAATGTGTCCAAGCCAACTACATCGGATGTACGGAACGTTGCGGATTTGGGTTTACCGGTAAGCGGGCCTGTTAATATATCAATTTCTTTAACAGACAAATCCATTTCCTGCATCAGTTTGAAAACAGCCATAATGCTGTAAACCCCGATTCTATTGGCTATAAAAGCCGGGGTGTCTTTACAAATAACCACAGTTTTTCCAAGAAACACATCGCCATAGTATGATATGAAATCAATTACATTTTTACCGGTTTGCGGTGCCGGTATCAGTTCCAACAGTTGCAAATACCGCGGAGGATTAAAAAAGTGTGTTCCGCAAAAATGTTTTTGAAAATCTTCGCTCCTGCCTTCGGCAATTTGGTGAACCGGGATACCCGAAGTATTCGTCGAAACCAAGGTTCCGGGTCTTCTGAATTTTTCCACTTGGGCAAAAACGTTTCTTTTAATTTCCAGATTTTCTACCACTGCTTCGATAATCCAATCCGCTTGACCAAGCCAATCCATATTATCTTCAAAATTTCCGGTTTGAATCCTTGAAGCAAGGGACTTGTGATAAATTGGTGAAGGCTTGGACTTCAGAACGTTTTTCAGATTATCATTAACTATTCTGTTCCGTACGACAGAATCTTGTAAAGATAGTCCTTTATTTTTTTCTTCTTCGGTGAGTTCCCGCGGAACAATATCGAGCAAATAAACTTCACAACCGATATTTGCAAAATGGCAAGCAATGCGGGAACCCATAACTCCCGAACCTAAAACCGCAACTTTTTTTATTATTCTATTCATTTTAACTTTAATTTTATTAGTAAATTTAGTTTATAAAATATTTTTATATTTTCTTTCCTTCTCAGGATCGTATATTGCTTCGATCAGATCGGCATACTTTTTAAGTAATACTCTTCTTTTCAATTTTAAAGTGGGAGTAAGTTCACCCGTTTCAACGGTCCATTCATCCGGTACCAAAGCAATTTTCTTCACTTGTTGAACTTTACCAAATCGTTTATTGTACATTTGGACATCATCCCAAATTCTTTTTTTAACAACTTCCGAAGTTATAATTTCTTCACGGGTTTTTCTTTCCACGCATTTTTTTTCACACCACTTAACAATAAATTTAAAATTAGGAACAATAATTGCGGCGGGGAATTTTCTGTTTTCTCCGATTACCATTATCTGTTCGATAAAATTCGATTCTTTCATTTTATTTTCAATGGGTAACGGAGCAACGAATTTCCCTCCGGAAGTTTTAAAAACTTCTTTCACCCTGTCCGTTATTTTAAGAAATTTTCCCTCAACAAATTCGCCTATATCTCCGGTATGGAACCAACCGTCTTCATCTATAGCCTTTCCGGTTTCTTCAGGCTTTTGGTAATAACCAAGCATTACATTAGGACCTTTCGCCAGTATTTCGCCTTGGTCAGATAATTTAACTTCCACCCGGGGTAAGGGGAGACCGACAGAGCCCAAATAGTATTCACCATCCTTAAACCTGTTGCAAGTAATAACAGGTGAAGTTTCGGTTAATCCGTATCCTTCGCGGATAGGAATTCCAGCCGCTGTAAATATTCTGGCCAATCGTGGTTGCAATGATGCCGCCCCGCTTATTATTCCGACAATTTCACCACCCAAAGCTTCAATCCATTTCTCAAAAACCAGCTTTCTTGCAACAGCCAATTTAAATTTATAAAACCATCCGTTTTTTCCCATAGGGTGATAGGAATTCGCAACCGCAAGTGACCAACCGAAAATTGCTTTTTTGATTCCCTTGAGCTCCCTTCCCTTCTCCATTATTCTTTCGAAAATCTTTTCTATTAATCTCGGTACGGTAGTAAAAAAGTGAGGTTTAACTTCCCTTATATTATCACCGATTTTATCCACACTTTCCGCATAATAAATTTGCGCTCCAACGGTCAAATAATAAAACGAAGCCGTTCTTTCGAATATATGGCAAAGCGGGAGAAAACTTATTATTCTATGCTCGTGTGCTATCGGCATAATATTAATTAAATCTGTTATATTTGAAATTATATTGTTATGGGAAAGCATAACGCCTTTTGGAATACCGGTGGTTCCGGATGTGTAAATGATTGTTGCAAGATCACCGGCAGCAATCGACTTTTTTATTTCGTCAAGTTTGTTTCTGAACGAATCGTTCCCGGCTCCGGAAACCTCAGTCCACTTTTTTGCGTTTTCCACATCATCAAAGGTATAAACCTCAACCGGCCAATTGATTTTTTCCAGAACCCTTTGAACTTTTTCATACAATTCCGGATTTTCCACAAATATCAACTTTACATGTGCATCGGTAAAAATATAAAGGTAATTTTCTTCACTCATGTTAGGGTAAAGCGGTACAACAACAGCTCCGATTTGCAAAGCCGCAATATCCGTAAAATTCCATTCAACCCTGTTATGCGAAATTATAGCGATTTTATCGTCTTTACCATAACCCTTGGCTATCAGACCCAAGCTTAATTTATCTACAATCTCTTGAATTTGCTTGGAGTTATATTTTCTCCACTTTCCTCCAATTTTATCGCAAAGGGCATCCTCGTTAAAATATTTTTCAATTTGATACGGAACGACATCGAACAAGCGGGTTACTTTTTTTTCGGTTCGTGTCATACTTCGTCCGTTGGCTGTTAGCGAATTGTACAAAACAAAAATATGAATATGCGGATTGATTGTCAAGCGAAATTTCGCTAATAATGAATTTTTGCTATTTGCTGATTTTCCAGATTTAGTTATATTTGCATAGCCATTAAAAATTGATTATGGACGTTTCTTCAAAATATATAAAGCTGATATTCGGATTAAAACTCAAACAATTCCGGTTGGAGAAGAACCTCTCGTTGGGTGAATTGGCAAAAAAATCCGATTTGTCAGTTTCATATTTAAATGAAATAGAAAGCGGAAAAAAATATCCCAAGCAAGATAAAATTGCCGCGCTGGCAAAGGCATTGAACATTCCTTACGACAAACTTGTTTCCCTCAAACTGAACAAAAAGCTGGCTCCCATTGGTGAATTACTTGAATCCAATATACTTGAACAACTTCCGTTGGATCATTACGGAATTGATCTCCACAAGCTTATTGTTCTCCTTTCCAATGCACCGGTGCAGTTGAACGCATTAATTTCCACTTTAATAGAAATGGCCAGAAGCTCCGAGTTAAGTAATAATAACTTCAGTAAGACAGCACTGCGCACATACAAAGAATTAAATGAAAATTATTTTGAAGATATCGAGAAGCTCTCGAGCAACTTTAAACGTAGGTTCCATATCACCAAAACATCACCGGTCAGTTTAACCAAACTGAAAAATATACTTACGGAAAAATATTCTTACATAATCGATGAGTCGGTTATCGAAAAAGAACCTGAACTTGCTTCTATACGGGCGATTGTTATTCCCGGTTCGCACTCAAAATTATTAATAAATAAAAAATTAAAACCGGAACAAAAATTATTTATTCTGGCAAAGGAACTCGGCTATCTCTTTATGAATATTAAAGAAAGATCTTATGTTTATGCACGATATCCATTAAATTCTTTTGACGAATTATTAAACAATTACCGGACTTCTTATTTCGCAACCTCTTTAATCATCGATAAGAATATTTTCATTAAAGACATTAAGTCATTCTTCAATAAAAAAAATTGGGATGAAAAGCAGCTCCGGAAATTAATTTCCAAACATAACGCAACGCCGGAAATGTTTATGCAGAGGTTGACAAACATTGCATCCAAATTCTTGGAATTATCCGGATTCTTTTTTCTGAGATTCAACAAGAAAATCGGCGAACATGAAATCCGCCTTTCGAAAGAAATGCGTTTGAACATCCGGCAAAATCCGGGCGGCTACAATACAAACGAGCACTATTGCCGCAGATGGATATCGGTCGGCGTTCTTCAAAATTTAGAGAAGGCAATTAAGAAAGGGAAAAACTTTAAAGAAAATCCGGTAGGAATACAAATTTCCCATTTTTACGAAACCGGTGAATACTTTCTTACAATTTCGGTAGCGCGCCCCAGTACATTACTGCCGGACAATCTGATCAGTATTACGGTTGGTTTTCTTTTGGATGAGGCGGCAAAAAGAATCATAAAATTTTGGAACGACCCCAAAATACAAACCGTAAAAGTTCACGATACTTGTGAAAGGTGCGGTATTTCAGATTGTAAAGAAAGGGTAGCCGCACCGGAGATACTTGAGTCGAAACAAAATAAAGAGAAAGTTGATTTATTAATTCAAAAATTATTGAAAGAATCCCCGGTCCGTTAATTTTAATTCAGTTCACTTAAAATATCTTTTGCTTTTTCAATTTCTTCAAAGCTCACGTCCATGTGTGTTACGGCTCTGAGCGAGCCTACTGTTCCCACTGATAACAACAACCCTTTTTCCTTTGCCTTCGCTAAAATTTCTTCTACCGGAATATTCAAATGTTTGAATATCAAAATATTAGTTTGTACGTTGGAGAGATTGATCTCAAAATTATCGAGCCCGGCAATATGTTCAGCCAGAAGTTTTGCTTTTTCATGATCTTCGGATAATCTTTGAATATTATTTTGAACGGCATACAAACCGGCAGCAGCAATAACGCCCACTTGCCGCATTCCTCCTCCCCACGCTTTTCTTACGCGGAACGCTTCTTTAATGAAATCTTCCGTTCCGGCAATCACCGAACCGATAGGAGCTCCGAGACCCTTCGACAAACAAACTGAAACGGAATCGAAGTACGCAGCATAACCGGAAAGTTCAATTCCCGTAGCAACGGAAGCATTCCAAAGCCGTGCACCGTCCAAATGAAATTTCAAATTGTATTTATCGACCAACTGCCGGAGTGATTTTATCACCTCCAAGGGTTGAATTGTTCCACCCGCCCGGTTGTGTGTATTTTCAACTTCAACAACCTTTGTTTTCGGCATGTAATATGCGCTTGCCGGTCTGATTAACGGCTCTACAATCTCCGGCGTAATAATCCCGTTCTCACCTTTAACCGGATAAAGTTGGATTCCGCTCACAGCCGCCGGTGTTCCCGATTCATATTGAAAAATATGGGCATCGGCTTCACAAATCACTTCATCTCCAGGAGAAGTTAAAACATTCAAGCAAATCTGGTTTCCCATTAATCCGCTTGGCACAAACAATGCGGCTTCTTTGCCCAAAAGTTCCGCAACATATTCTTGCAGCTTGTTCACCGTCGGATCTTCACCGTAAACATCGTCGCCTACTTCTGCTTCGTACATGGCTTTTCTCATTTCTGCGGATGGTTTCGTTACCGTATCGCTTCTTAAATCAATAAATTTCGTCATTTTATTTTTTTCAATCCTAATTTTTGTTTCAATGAGTTAATAGCAACAAATAATAAAACTAACACCGTTATGAATAAGACAATAGTGGGAATCAACAGCTTATGCTTTGTATAGAACGTTATTTCGTTTAAAAGATAAACGTCGCCCACAACCACGGTTCTTTCAAACATACGGCTCGATTTCACCGTCCTTCCGAGAGGGTCGATAATACAACTTATACCACCGTTTGCTGCCCGTACAACATAACGCCGGTTTTCAACCGCTCTTAAAACACTGATTTCTTTATGTTGGTACGGACCGCTTGAATTACCGTACCAGCTGTCGTTTGTTACAACCGCAATAAACTCGGCGCCCTTATCAACAAAGGAAGCTACGAAATCGGGGTAAATCGATTCGATGCAAATAAGCGGTGCTGCCCTTACTATTTTATTTAAATCTTTAATTTTTAACGTAAATACCGTTGTATCCGTTCCGGTATTCCAGCTTGAAATACCAACGTTCCACTTAATCCACTTACCCAAGAAAGGCAATTTTTCCACATACGGAACTCTTTCCCCAAAAGGCACCAGTTTTATTTTTCCGTACGTTTGAACTTCGACTGTGTAAGGATTAAATGCCAAAGCGGAATTGTAAGAAGTATAAAGTGTTTTCGAATTTTTTATTTTCTTTGCATCCGGTGGAGCTTTTTCCGGTTCAAAATAAAATTTGGCATTTGGCATCCCGGTAATTAATGAAACCGAATTCTTATCCAAAAAGTTATGAATTCTTTGCAATTGTTTTTGATAACTTCCGTTTAGTAGAAAAACGGGCAACGCCGTTTCTGGCCAAACTAGTACTTGCGCTCCTTTTTCAATTGCCTTTCGGGATAAGTTAAGATAAAGGTCTAATTGCTCATCCAAATTGCCTGCTTGCCATTTCTTCCAAGGATTTAGATTGGGTTGGATTAATCCCACTTTAACTTTACTTGACGGCAAAGTGTACTCTGCAATTTTAATGTTCCCGTAAATTACCGGAAATATTAACAGAATCAGAGCTATGATTAAATAGCTGTAGGAAATTCTTTTATTTGTAAAATAAAACTTCAAATTGTAAAAGACGAAAATATTTATGTAAAAAACCAGCAAAGACAAACCGTAGGCGCCAACAACATCGGCAATTTGAATGAACGAATTAAAATACGGTAAACTGTTTCCAAGCGTCAGCCAAGGGAACCGGAATTCCGTAACACTGTAAAGATATTCGTATGTTACCCAAAAGACGGGTAAAAGGAAAACCGAAAATCTAAGCGGAAAAGATTTTTTAGCAAAATAAAACAACGTTGAGGGAATAAGAAAAAGAAGCGGATTGAAAAACATAAGTACGGTACCGGCAATAAGCAAAAAAGGATCGGCATCCGGCGTCCAGCTCCCAACCCAATAAAGAGTAACTAAATTGAAAATGAATGCGGTAAAATATGTGAATCTGTTTATCTCGCCCAGTCCGCTTAACTTTTCCAACTTGAGCAAGTAAGGAACAAATGCAACAAAAGCCAAATACGGCAGTGGAATTGGCGGGAAAGACAAACCGAGTAAAACGCCGCTAATAAATCCGTAAAGATATTTTTGTTTCCTCACTTTCCGTTTTTGAGGCGTCAAGTCTTTTCCCGAAATATAATTAATTATTTTCAACTGTTGATTTTCTTTTATTTATAAAATATTTAATTATAAAGTAAAGAATCACTAATGCGGTAACGGCGTAAACTATATGGGAATATGTAGTGAGATAGTAATCAATCAGTTTTGCGTTTCTGCCAAGCTGCATCCCCATAAAAATAATCAATGTGTTCCAGAGGAATGCACTGATTAATGCAAACAGAAATGTTTTACTTACTTGAAGCTCGTGCACGCCAGAGAAAAAACTAATAACGGAACGTGTACCGGGTAAAAATCTGTTTGCCAATACAATCCAATAACCGTATTTGGAAAACCATGCGTCGGTTTTTTTCAAAGCATCCGGACTGATAAACTTAAGTTTACCTGTTCTAAGAATTTTTTCGCTTAAAAAATAACCTACATAATACATCAATATAAAACCGAGCGCACTTCCTATGCTGGTGATAAATAAAACCGGAATAAAGCTGACCGAAGTTGTGGCAATAAGCGAAGCGCCGATTACAACAACAACGTCACTTGGTGAAGGCGGGAATACATTTTCAATAAAAGCAAAGAAAAACAAAATAAAGTAAATCCAAACGGGATCGAGCGAACTGATGTATGCAATTATTTCTTCAATCATTTTGATCTTCGATAAGGAGTACAACAGCTTGAGCAATTATTCCTTCTTCCCTTCCGGCAAAACCCATTTTTTCCGAGGTAGTGGCTTTAACGGAAACGTTCTCAGTTTGTATATTCAATATCCGGGAAATTGTTTTACGCATATCATTTATGTAGGGTTGTAATTTAGGTTTTTCCGCAACAACCGTCGAATCGATATTACCGACTTTGTAATCTTTTTGCCGTATCAAGTTGTTTACTTTTTCAAGAAGAATTTTACTGTCGATATTTTTATACCGTTCATCGTTATCGGGGAAATGTTTTCCAATATCCCCAAGAGCCAACGCGCCAAGCATTGCATCGCTAATAGCGTGTAATAAAACGTCGGCATCGGAATGCCCAGCAAGTCCTTTCTCATACGGAATTGCAATTCCACCTAAAACAAGTTTTCTGCCTGTGGCAAATTTGTGTACGTCATATCCGAAACCGATTCTATAAGGGTTACTCAATATCTCACCTCGAAACTATCGAACTCACCGGTTGGTTCGCTCCATTTAACTTTTACATCCTTTACATAAGCGTGTGAAGGTCCGATTTTAATTTGATTTATAAGTTCTTTTACCAAAAATTCCGGACCCTCGGCAACGGTTAGAACTTCACCGGTAAACAAATTTTTTGTATAACCTTTCAAACCCAATTGTTGTGCATTTCTTAAAACAAAATATCTGAAACCCACACCTTGCACAACTCCACTTGCAATAATTTCAGCTCTTGCTTTTTTCTCTGCCATTTTTAATATAATCGTAGGTTTCCGAAATAATCAAACCGGTAAATATTAATGCCGCACCTAAGATTCCAAAATTAGTGATTTTTTCATTTAATAAAAAGAATGCAAGAACGGAAGCAAAGATTGGTTCCAACGAATAAATAATTGCGGCTTTTGTAGGCGTTACATTTTTTTGATAACGTGTAATTATTGCAGTTGTGATTAAGGTTGCGAAAATTGATGTGTATAAAATTCCAAATATTAAGTTATTTGTGTATTCAATTTTAATTTTTTCAATATTAATTAAATCAAAAAAAGAGGATGCAAGAAAAGCAGCTGCCGCAGTTACAAACATCTGCATAAACAAAATTACCGTAAAGCCGTGTTTGTTAGTTGAAACATCGAGATAAACAACATATATTGCGAAAAACACCGCACAAAACAAAGTAAATAAATCGCCTATGTTAAAATTCGATGCCAAATCGGAAAGAAAAGTGAAAATCGAGTTGCCCCCGCCGGATAAAAACAATATTCCGGTAAAAACAAAAATAATTCCGGTAACCGAACCTTTGGTAGGAGGCTTTCTTTCTATTATTGTTTGAAGTACGGGAACCAGAACCACCGATGAACCGGTAATGAATGCCGAATTTGTTGCGGTTGTGAATTTTAATCCTACCGTTTGGGTGGCAAAACCGAGAAAGAAAAATATACCGAGCAAAGTTCCGGATAAAATTGCGCTTTTATTGAATTCACGTTTATATTTAATTGCAAACGGCAATAACAAAACAGTTGCAAGAAGAAACCGCAAACCGATAAACAACATCGATGAAATATCTTGTAACGAGACCTTGACAATTACAAAAGTTCCGCTCCAAAAAACCGTGGCTAAGAGAAGAGCCGATTCGGCAAAATATTTTTGACCAAATGCACCGACTTTATTTTTCATCACCGGTAACGTAACCGAATCTTTTAAGAATATTCGGATTTGAGCGCCACTTGGGCCTTACCTTAACACGCAATTCCAAAAATACGGGGCGACCTAAAAAGCGCTCCACCGCTTCACGGGCAACTTTACCGAGTTTTTTGATTTGCTCACCGTTCTTCCCGATTATGATCGGCTTCTGGGTTTCCTTTTCAACAATAATGCTTGCCGCTATATAATCTTTGCCTTTATCGCGCTCTTTGAAATCTTCAATAATGACTTCGGTGCTGAATGGAACTTCGTCCCGGTAAAATTCGAATATTTTCTCACGGATTAATTCCGAAACAAAAAATCTTTCATCTCTATCCGAAAGTTGATCATCCGGATAATATTTCGGACCTTCGGGCAAATATTCCAATATGGCATCGAGAACTTGCGAAAGATTTACACCCAACGATGCAGAAACTGGAATTACTTTTTTGAACAGTCCGGTTTTCTCAATGGAATTCATCAACCTCGTCAAAACGGTTTCGTTGGAAAGATCGATTTTATTAATCAACATGATTTTGGGAATATCGACTTTATTGATTATTTCCTGAACCCTCTCATCTTGCAGAGCCGCAGCATTTGGATCGGCCGAGGCGTCAATCATAAATAAAAGTACGTCGGCATCTTTTACGGAATTCAACACATATTCCAACATCTTTTTTTGGAGAAGGTAAGACGGTTTCAAAATTCCGGGTGTATCCAAGAATATTATTTGATAATTATCATCGCTCAAAATTCCCAAAATATTTTTTCGCGTGGTTTGAGGTTTTTTGGTAGTGATGGAAAGCTTTTCGCCGATCAATGCATTCATCAATGTTGATTTTCCTACATTCGGTTTGCCGATAATGGCTACGTATCCGGCTTTAGTCTTCATTGACATTCCCGTTAAATTTAGATTAAAAATATTAAGTTGCAAAATAGAAATTGAGGTTATGAAAGGCAAACACAAAAAGAAAGAACCGCCCGGCAAAGCCCGGACGGTTTGGAAAATCAAGCTAATTCTTTTTCTTCGAGATAGTGCTGGGCATCCAAAGCGGCCATGCAACCGGTACCCGCAGCGGTAACGGCTTGGCGGTAGACTTTATCGGCTACGTCTCCGGCAGCAAAAACACCTTCTATATTTGTTTTGGTTGTACCGGGTTTAACAATTAAGTATCCGGTTTCGTCCATTTCAAGCTGACCTTTGAAAATATCGGTGTTGGGTTTATGACCGATTGCAATAAAAATACCGTCAACGTCAACTTTTTGCGTCGAACCGTCTTTCGTATTTTCCAATAATGCTCCGGTAACGAATTTAATACCGTTTTCTTCTTTACCCAACACTTCTTTTATAACAGCATTTGTAATGAATTTAATTTTAGGATTTTTCTTGGCTCTATCGAGCATTATTTTAGATGCCCTGAAACCTTCGCGGCGGTGGACGAGAAGGACTTCGGAAGCAAATTTAGTAAGATAAGTTGCTTCTTCCATTGCAGTATCGCCACCTCCAACAACAATAACTTTTTTGTCTTTATAGAAAAAGCCGTCGCATGTAGCGCAAGCCGAAACTCCATAACCCATATATTTTTGCTCGCTTTCCAAACCGAGCAGTTTAGCCGATGCACCGGTTGCAATAATTACGGAATCGGCGGTATGCACTTCATCGCCCGTTTTAACTACAAAGGGTCGAACCGAAAAATCAACTTCGCTTACTTCCTTGAAAAAACATGTAGCCCCGAACTTGCAAGCTTGCTTTCTCATTACGTCCATAAGTTCCGGACCTTGTATACCGTTTTCGAAGCCGGGATAATTTTCCACTTCGGTTGTTATTGTTAATTGGCCGCCGGGTTGCATTCCTTCAAAAATAACCGGACTCAATTCGGCTCTGCCGGCATAAATTGCCGCTGTTAAGCCGGCCGGACCTGACCCGATAATTATCACTTTGTGATGATTTTCTGACATTGTAACTCCGTTTTTATTTCACAAATTGTCTTGTCTTATTATTTTCAAATTATATATGATTCACAAAAGCCGATAAGGGTTCAAAATAATTTTAAGAATCATTCTTTTTTATGAATTCCGCATTTCTTTTCAACCCTTTCAATTTTGCCCTGTAAATGGGACTATCTTTAAATTTACTCTTAAATTCTTTATTATTCATATTTAATATTTCATCAATTTTAAGTTCTTTATTTTTAATATTTTTCAGTCCGGGATGTCCGGTTTGCCGTGAAAATTTTTTATTCCACGGGCACACATCCTGACAAATATCGCAGCCGAAAATCCAGTTTTCAAATTTACCTAAAAATTCGTTGGGAATTTCATCTTTGTTCTCAATTGTCAAATACGATATGCATTTACTCGAATCGACCACATAATTTTCAACAATTGCGTTTGTAGGACAAGCATCCAAACAGGCAGTACAGGTACCGCAAAAATCGGGCTGGGGTTCATTGTATGAAAATTTATAATTTGTAATGATTTCACCGAGAAAAATCCAACTGCCCAATTGTCTCGTGATTATATTCGAATGTTTTCCCAACCAACCAATTCCGCTGCGTTGCGCCCAAGCTTTATCCATAACCGGTCCGGTATCCACATAATAAACCGATTCGAAATTTTCATCCATTGATTTTAGTTTTGAAGTCAGTTCTTCGAGCATTTCCCACATCACAAAATGGTAATCTTTACCCCAAGCATATCTTGAAACTTTTCCGTAATTGCCATCGCCCGAAAATTCCCCTTTGTTATAGTAATTCAGGCCAACGCTTATTACGCTTTCAGCATTCGATAAAATTTTTCTTACATCTTTCCTTTTCTCTACGTTTCTTGCCATGTAACTCATACCGGCATGATAATTATTGCTCAACCATTCTTCCAGCTGTGCGGTTTCTTTCTCCAGAATTTCCGCTTTGGAAAATCCAACCAAATCAAAGCCGGTTTCTTTTGCCAATTCCAAAACAATCCCGTTGGTAATTTTCATTTTGGTTTTACCAATTTAATTCCGCCGGCACAACTTTTACAAAAACGAAATCATTTTCGATTTTCACATCGTAGGTTTTGAGTCCGTTTCCTCCGGAAGGTGTGTTGCCTGTTTCCAGATTGAATTTCCAACCGTGGAACGGGCAAATAACAAAACCGTTTTCAACTTCACCTTCGAACATTGAAGCTGTTTTTTGATGCGGACAAATATTCGATACGGCAAAAATTCTCTCTTTAATTTTAAAAACGGCGATTTCGGTTTCATTAATAAAAAACCTTTTGCCGGTTCCCTCTTTCAATTCCGAAATATGGCAAATTTTAGAATATTCGGTTGTCCCGGACATTACAGTTTCCCGAATTTTTCTTTAACTGCAAATCCTTTTGCCGTCTTGGTAACCGTTGCTGCTGTTACGAAAGGGTCGTGCTCAAAGACCAATTTCCATTCTTCTTCTACAGCAAGCGAGAGGTATTTTTTCTTTTCCTCCACCGTAACAAGAGGTTGAATATCGTAACCCATAACATAAGGAACGGGAACATGCGATGCGGTTGGAATCAAATCACCGCAAAAAAGCAAGGTTTCGTTTCCACCGGAAAGTTTAATCATCTGCTGAGCGAAAGTGTGCCCGTTAATCACAAGTAATTCGATTTCATCGTCGAAACGGCTGTCTCCTTCGATGAAGTTAAGGACACCGTTTTCGTGCAAAGGCACGAATCTGTTTTGAATAAAACTGCCTTTGTCCCTATCGGATGGATTCATTGCCCATTCGAAATGCTTTTTCTGCACATAATAATTTGCATTTGGAAAGGCGGGAATCATTTTTTCATTATCCAAAACCGTTGAGCCGCCGGTATGATCGAAGTGCAAATGTGTCAGAATCACATCGGTTATATCTCCGGCAGAAAGGTTCAAATCCTTCAACGATTTTTCTAAATACGATTCCGATTTATCTATTCTGTAAATTTTATTGAATTTTTCATCCCAAAAATCGCCGATTCCGGTATCGACGAGAATGTTTTTTGAATCACTTTGCAGTAAGATACACCTGGTGCCAAGCGTAATTCTGTTTGCATCGTCTGGGGGATTGGTTTTTTGCCAGAGCACTTTGGGAATAATACCAAACATTGCACCACCGTCCAATCCGAAGCTTGCTGTGGGTAAAAATCTCACATCATATTTGCCTATTTTCATTGTTCTCCTTCCAGAAATTGTTTAATTGAAAACCCTATATTTAAAATAAAAAAACCGCAACGAAAAACTTCATTGCGGTTCAATTTTTTTTATGATGAAATACCGTTATTAACGGCCTTCTATTTCGTCCAACATTTCTTTTTTCTTCATAAGAGTTTCTTTATCTTCAACGTGATTAGGATCGGGGACACAACAATCAACGGGACAAACAGCCGCACATTGCGGTTCATCGTAGAAGCCGACACATTCGGTACATTTATCGGGTACGATATAATAAAACTCATCAGAATAAAAACCAGTTGCTCCGGAAGGTGCGGGATCGTCCGGTCCGTAAGTTTTACCGCCCAATTCCCATTCCGTACCGCCCTCGTAGATTGCATTGTTCGGGCATTCCGGTTCGCAAGCACCGCAATTGATGCACTCGTCAGTTATCATTATAGCCATGGCCTAACTCCTTTGTAATTACTGGTAAAAAGTTATTTAATATTATAAAATTTCCAAAACACGAAATAATCTACAAACAAAAATACTAAGTTCCAGTTAAATGACAAACAAAGAAAAACATAAATATGAACTCACTCAATTATAAAAAAAGGGAAAACAAAAAACAAGACAAAAGCTTCTTATTTTAGAGGATAAAATATTATTACCAACTACCGCTGGCGCCGCCTCCTCCAAATGATCCGCCTCCGCCAGAAAATCCGCCGAAACTTCCACCGCCACCGGAGAAGCCTCCGCCACCGAAACCGCCGCCGTAATAAATTATTCCACCTCCGCCGCCTCTTCTCCGCCTCGAAGAAAGAATAAACAAAATGAAAAACAATATCAGATAAAAAACAAAAATGTTCCATCCGTCGTTTCTTTCGCGGGGACGCTTTCGTGTGTATTCACCCTTTGTAGCTTTAATAATAGCGCTTATTCCGGATACAATGCCTTTGTAATATTCACCCCGTTTGAAGTAAGGAGCCACTTCATTTCTCAATATGGAACTTGCCAATGCATCGGGCAGAGCGCCTTCAAGACCGTATCCTACTTCGATTCGCATTTTCCGGTCGTCTTTCGCAATCAAAAAAAGAATTCCATTGTCGTTTTCTTTTGTTCCTATTCTGTTTTTTTCGGCGGTTTCATTAGCATACATTTCAACCGGGTAACCTTCCAGCGAATTAATCATCAGAACAACTATTTGGGTTGAAGTTGAATCGTCGAAAGCTTTCAGCGCCCTTTCCAAATACGTTTTCTGATCATTTGTCAGCGTTCCCGTAAAATCATTAACATAATTTTTCAGAACAGGTATCCCGGGTTGAGCCCAAATACTCAATCCCGAGAGTAACGTTAATATTAAAATTTTTAGGTATTTCATAAATTAAAATTGTACTTTCGGTGGTTTCTCCGAACCTTCAACGGATTTGAAATATTGTTTTTCCCTGAAGCCCGTCAAATTGGCAATAAAGTTTGCAGGAAATCTTCTGATTGTTGTATTGTATTCTTGTACAACCTGATTGAATTTTCTTCTTTCTACAGCAATTCTGTTTTCTGTACCTTCCAACTGGGCTTGCAGTTGCAAAAAATTCTCGTTTGCTTTCAATTCGGGATAACGTTCAACAGTAACCAGCAAACGTGAAAGGGCGCTGCTCAAACCGTCTTGCGCAGCTTGGAATTTTTGAAATGCTTGCGGGTCGCTTAGCAATTCCGGTGTTAATTTTATTTGATTTACTTTCGCCCGTGCTTCGGTTACAGCCGTGTATGTTTCCTTTTCAAATTTTGCAACACCTTTTACGGTTTCAACCAAATTGGGAATTAAATCTGCCCTTCGTTGATATTGGTTTTCAACTTGGCTCCATTGTTGCATTACTTTTTCGTCAAGAGTAACCAAATTATTATATACTCCGACGCCCCAAATTATTGCACCGATTATAACTATCAGAATAGCAAGAGCTACTCCACAACCGATTTTTTTCATTCAACCTCCTGAGATTTAATTGGTTAAACTTCTCATTGGCGCTGGAATTCTGCCGCCACGTGATACAAATTTTGCCGGACTCAAATCCGATACTTTCATTACCGGAGCGCGACCAAGCAAACCGCCGTAATCAACATAGTCGCCTACTTTTTTACCATAAGCGGGGATTAAACGTGCCGACGTTGTTTTATCGTTAATTACACCGATTGCACATTCATCGGCAATAATTCCGGCAATAGTTGATTCGTCCGTATCGCCGGGTATTGCAATCATATCGAGTCCCACCGAGCAAACAGAAGTCATGGCTTCCAATTTTTCGATTGAGATATGACCTTTTTCCGCTGCACGAATCATTCCTTGATCTTCGCTAACGGGAATAAATGCGCCGCTCATGCCGCCAACTGACGAGCTTGCCATAAGCCCGCCTTTTTTCACTGCATCATTCAACATTGCCAATGCGGCTGTAGTTCCAGCTGCCCCAACGTCTTCCACGCCCATTGCTTTTAATACATCGGCAATACTGTCGCCTTCCGCCGGTGTAGGTGCCAATGAAATATCAATAATTCCGAAGGGTATTCCGTGCAAAGCGGCTACTTTTCTTCCAATCAATTCTCCTGCCCTCGTAATTTTAAATGTGGTTTTTTTGATCACTTCGGCAAGCTGTTGCAAATCGACTTTGCCGGCGTTTTTTATTGCATCCAAAACCACACCGGGACCACTGATTCCCATATTAAGCGAAACTTCCGCTTCGGAAACCCCGTGAAAGGCGCCTGCTACAAAGGGATTATCTTCGGGTACGTTGCAGAAGACCACCAGTTTTGCACAACCCACAGAATCTTTATCTTTGGTAAGCTCAGCCGTTTTCTTTACTGCAGCAGCCATCATATTTACGGCATCCATGTTTATTCCGGCTTTTGTCGATGCAACATTGACACTTGATACGACCCTCTCCGTTTGAGATAGGGCATGAGGAATTGCTTTAATCATTTCCGCTTCACTCCTGGTAAAACCTTTTTGTACCAGTGCGGAAAATCCTCCGATGTAATCCACACCAACATCCTTTGCCGCTTTATCCAAAACCTTCGCCACTTCTATAAAGCCTCCGGCATCCAAACCATCGAAAGCGATGGAAACGGGGGTTACGGCAATTCTTTTGTTTGCAATCGAAATTCCGAATTGGGCTTCAACTTGTTCAGCGTAACTCACATGGTTTTTCGCATACTTTAATATCTTGGAATAAATTTTTTCTTTCGTTATTTCCAAATTACGATCGTAGCAATCCCGCAAGCTGATTCCCATTGTAACCGTACGGATATCGAAATGTTCGATTTCCGTCATTTTGATTGTTTCGAGTACTTCTTCAAATTCGTACGGCATGATTTATTCCTTAATTTTATACACGGTGCATATATCTGAACACATCTTCATGCTGAATGTAAATTTTAACTTTAAGATCATCCGCTACTTTGTTCATTGTTTCCTGCAGCTCTCTCAACCCTTGTTTCGATGAACTGATATTGACAACCATCATCATTGTATAGAAATCGGATAAAATTTTTTGACTGATATCGAGAATATCGCACCCTGCTTCATACAATGCTTTTGTAATTCCGGCAACAATTCCGGGATGATTCATTCCGAACGAAGTAAGGATTACACGTCCAGAATCGGACGATGTTTTTTCAGGCCGTTGTTCCTCACCTTCCAATTTTCTAACTGCTTTTTCAACAACTTCTTTTACAAGTTGCGGTGTTGCATTTTCGCCCAATTCCTCGATTGCTTCCAAAGTAATTTTTCTTAACTCACTTTCGGAAAGACTCACGGTTTTTCTCCTTTATATTCTAATTGTATTTTCCTTAAAGCTTCGTTAGCAATTTCGATATTTTTTTGCAGCGCAAATTTTTCTGCATTTTGAAAATTTCCCCTGTAAAACCTGAACCATAACAAATTTCCGGTAACTATTCCGTCAAAAACCCTATCGGCGATGAAAGCCTTTACCGTAAAATAACCCCATAAAACATTCATACCAAGCGACATCAATCCCGAAAGATAATGTCCGGTATAAAATTGACCTGCTCCGGGTAAAATATAAGAAAATAGTTTGGCAAAAGTTACGGAATATTTTTGATTTATCACATTGTCACAAATTTTTATCAACTCATGGTTTGGATTAATCCGGGTGAATTCGGCTTTTGCGGAATCCCATTTGTCCGAAAACATAAACGCCCAGCCTTTCCAATACCGGATTTTTTTCAGTGATAGAGAATCGTTTAATTCCTTTGCCAATTGCCTCAGATGATTCAGAGCAATTTCCGTTGTACCCCTTAAAATATTGGTTCTTATAATTTGAAACTTCGCTTTGAGTTTTCCGGAATCACGTTTTGCATTCTTTTCAGCCAATCTGAAATATTTTATTGCATCGTCAAATTTACCGCCTTTCTTGTAAGATAGCCCTATTTTATAATTTCCGGAAAACGAATATTTATTTTCCTTGTCAAAGAAAAGCAAGCGTTTATACTCGGTAATTGCATCAAAATATTGTGCCGAAGCAAACAAAGAATCCGCATATGCCGCTTGCCAGCGGAGATTGGTTTGTGCCGGTAAATTAAAAGCCGTCAAACTTATTATAATTATAATTATTAAATTTTTATTCATTACTCATTTACATAAATTTTTGTAATCCGGTAAAAAATAATTTTCCCGTTCCAAAAACATTTCCAGTTCTTGCTTGTAACCGGTTTTGATTTTATTATTATAAATTTGAGCAGCTGCAACCGAGCCGTAAATATTCCCTGCATAAAAGAATGCGGTAAGTCCCGAAAACAACCAACCTCTGAATTTATGACCGGCACGGAAATTATCATAGGCCAAAAAGCCGAGAAGCCCGTTGACAATTAAAGCGGTTATTCCATCGCCAGTTTCGCCGGCATAAATTTTTCCCAAGCCCGGAATCACCGCCGAAAGCATTCCGGCAACAGTTAAACTTTTTTGTGGTAAATTCAGTTTTATTCTGTAGTAACGGATAATTTTCTTTTGTCCGGAATTATTAAACCAGAGTTTGAAATTATTTGAATCGGGTAAATCCGTATCATCGAACAAGTAACTGATGTAGCTTAACCTTTTTATTTCAGGATAGTATTCAAAATTTTTTCCGGTTCGAGCAACGTTTTCTCTCAGTGCGGAAAATTCTTTTTTCAAAAAAAATAATTTATGAAATTCAAGCCGGGCTTCCGGATAAAAAGCATTCTTTTCCGGATACGATGCAAAATACAATTGTGCGATATCATATTTCCGCATTTTTTCATATGCCAAACCTATTTTAAAAAAGACCGTATCATTCTTTTTATACTTCAAAAAGTTTTGGAATTCGTCAATGGCACGTAAATAATCGTTCGAGCAAAAAAGATAATTTCCGAATTTCAATCTATTCCCGGGTTGAAACAATTCAGCCGGTTGGGCTAACAAAACGATTGGCAAAAGTAAAAAATATGTGAAATATATTAATATTTTCAATTATTTAAGTTTATACTTCCTTTTGTGGTATGATTGCTTACGGATGTATGTACCGGTTAAAGTGTAATTATCAACGGGATCGAAAAATTTTCCGGTTTCATCAATTTCGTAATGGTTAAATCCTTTGAAAAAATTAGTGTCTCTCGTAAATCTATCGGCAAACATTAGCAATCCTTGAAGCAGGTTTGTTTTTTTTACCGCTTCGACAAAAAATGAAGAGCACGTGGGATGAAACGGACAATTATCTCCGTCGAGATCCGAAAACGCAAACCAATACAAGTCCCTCAATGCGGTAAGTGCCATCATACCAACATTACTTTTGTCGAGTGAATAATCCCTCTCTTGAATTCCTTTGAGTTGAAAAACGGAATTATCCGCATCCCATCTTTCCCAATCCGTTTGTGCAATTAAATTTCCATATACAAATGATAAAATTAGTAATAATTTAAATTTCATGATTTACGAGAGACAAAATATTATTGGATTTCCTTCATTATTTCGCGTGCAATAATAATTTTTTGTATTTCCGAAGTTCCTTCATAAATCTCTGTTATTTTGGCATCGCGAAGATATCTTTCAACCAGATATTCTCTTACGTAACCGTAACCGCCGTGAATTTGAATTGCTTCGAGAGCACATTTAACGGCTGTTTCGCTGGCAAACAATTTAGCCATGGATGCTTGTTTTATATAATCCTTTCCGGCATCTTTCAAGGCGGCTGCTTGTAAAGTTAATAATCGTGCGGCTTCCACATTGGTTGCCATTTCCGATAATTTAAATTGAATTGCCTGATGATTAAAGATTTCGGTACCGAACGCTTTTCGCTCGAGTGAATATTTCAATGCCTTCTCGTATGCTGCCGTTGCAATACCAACTGCTTGCGAGGCAATACCGTATCTTCCGCCGTTAAGGGTATTCATTGCGAAGTAAAATCCTTTTCCCACATCCCAAATAACATTTTCTTCGGGAACGCGGCAATTGGTAAACGTCAGAGAACACGTATCCGAGCTTCTGATTCCCAATTTGTCTTCTTTAACGCCATGCTCAAACCCGGGGGTTCCCTTTTCAACAAGGAAAGCGGTGATTCCTTTATGCCGTTTTTCTTTATCGGTCTGTGCCATCACTATGTAATAATCTGCTGACGTTCCGTTTGTAATCCAATTCTTAATTCCATTGAGAACCCAATATTTTCCGTCTTTTTCCGCCATTGTTCTCTGTTGCGTTGCATCGCTGCCCGCTTCAGGCTCCGAAAGGGCAAATGCACCCAACTTTTCACCTTGCGCCAAAGGGGTTAAGTAAGTCTTTTTGATATATTCAGACCCCCATTTTTCCAAGCCGAAATTGACAAGCGAGTTATTCACCGACATTATTACTCCAACGCTGGCATCAACTTTGGAAATTTCTATCAGTGCCAACACATAACTTACCGTATCCAAACCGGCGCCACCGTACTCGGGGGAAACCATCATTCCCATAAATCCGAGCTCACCCAATTTTTTTACAATTTCAGTGGGGAATTCCGCTTTAATATCGCGTTCAATTGTGGATGGTGCGATTTCCGTTTCGGCAAATTCCCGCGCCGTTTGTTGAATCATTAGTTGTTCTTCGTTTAATTCAAAATTCATTTTAAAACTCCGCAATTTTTTTGAACAAATTCATACTTATAACTAAAATTACAAAATTATTCGGATATTAAAGGCGGGAAAATACAATAAGACAAATTAAAAAGAGAGGTGAGCTATCCTCGAAATGACTTCTCTAAAAAGTTATTTATGTTTTATAGAGTTCAATTTGACCTACAACTGTATTCCTCACCCTCGAAAAAACCAAGAAAGCCATACCATAAATAATTATCGCAATAATCAAGGTGATACGGAAACCGAATTGAATTGACAAAAAAACGCTGAGCAATCCGCCCACAACCGTAAAGAGTCCATTCATTGCCCACGCCCATGCAATTGCACCTATGGGTTGTTTTTCTGTTGCCAATATTCCCAACGGAAACGGCATTCCGAGGAAAAATCCGAGGGGAGCTAATAAAATAATTGCCACTAGAATTCTAATTATTATATCTGAAGCTAAATAAAAATAAAATATATATGGATGTATTATTAACAGCACTGCACTAGTTACAATTATTCCTACGAAAGGCAAGTACCACCGGTTTTCGAGAGAAATATTCAACTTGTTTGTATAGAAGCTACCCAAACCGGCAGCAACAAGAAGGACGAAAACAATTGTGGAATAAGTGTAAAGAGGCGAACCAATTAATTTCATAAAAATTTGAATGAGTACAAGTTCTAAAATTATAAAACCCATACCTAAACAACTGAAATAAACCAGAGTATTCTTCTTACCCGACCACTTTCCGGATTTCCCGGCGTTGGAGAAACGAAGCGGGATAAAAACAAACAAGAAGATAAATATTACAGAGAGAACCGCAGTAACAATAAGATGGATTACGTCTACTGGAATAATTCCACCTTTAAGTTGTTTATTTAACAAACTTGCTGTAGAGAGGTTGAGGTAACTGGACGAATCTTCATTTAAAACTTTATATTTTTTTCTTAAAAAATTAAAATATGGTTTATCGTCAGTTGATGGAGCTACTCTAAAAGGTATTTTATCAATGAGTTCTTCCGGAATATTTCCCGTGAAAAAATCATCACTTAAAAAATTGTCCCGTTCTACAAATGGATTAACAACAGGTTTATAAACCCAATTATATTTTTTTTCATCGGTTTCCAAACTAAAAAAGTATTGAAGTTTTCGGAATTCACTTTCCGTCCAAGGACTCATTTTTATCAACAAAGTCGGTAGATTATCTTGTATCCCTTGCAGTTCATATACAATAACGTGTTTTTTGAAATCTTTTAATCCCAAACTTTTCCATGCAAGGGCGGCAGTAGTAATTTCCTTCGGATAAACATGGTGATTAATATGAAGAATACCCGAAGGTTTCAAATGAGTAAAATATTCCACGTATGCTTCAGCGGTTTGTAAATAAGTTGTAGCCATTGCGCCCGTGCCGGCAGCAATGCTTGACGATGTGTGATTACTGAAAATTTGGATGATGTCATATTTCTTATTTGTCCTTCTTAAAAAGCTTCTGCCTTCCTCCACAACACAAGTTACCTTTGGGTGATTAAAAATATTGCCATTGTATTTTGCATATTTGTGTTTACCAATATCAACAACCGCACCTACCATTTCAACCGCGTCAATGCTTTTAGCGCCAAAAGTTAGTGCGGCTTTTGTCTCTTGGCCACCCGCACTGCCTATTATCAATGCATCATAGCTTTCATTTTGCTTTAAAAAATGTGAAACAATTACGCCGCGCGACCAAAAATGTTTTGTAACCGAGTCCGGCAATTCATTTCTTAACTTATTATAATCCCCGTCAAAAGGATAAATAAAACTACTTTGGGAACCGCCATCGTATGCAATATGTTTGAATTTACCGTGTGGCGGATTAATTACATCAATTTTTGAAATAGGATCCCAGTATGTATATTCAATCCAATTTTTCTCCGATGCTGTTTTTATTCCTCTTTTATTAACATGAACTGTGAATTCAAAATAGTCTGATTTTAAGAAAGGCACGGCAAAAACAATCACCGCCAGAAAAACGCCTGTTAATTTGTATTTCCAGTTTATGCTGAAAAGCGCTCCTGCTAATAACCCAAAAGAAGTTACTACAAACAAATTTCCAGCAGGGCCTATAACAGGCACGAGTGGTATGATAACCGCACTACCTATTGCCGCTCCGAATAAATCCCAGAAATATAATCTTTGAATTTTTAATGCATATATTGTAAAAATAGTTGTAAACATTAACCCGGCAAAAAAGAAAGGCAATGCAAGAAAAAAATATAAAAGTAAAAAATAAAACAATTGCATCACAGGTTCTTTCGAAATCATACCATAATCGAACGGCAAAGTATTAGTTACCGGAAGAATTAATATAGCCGAAATAGCAAAAAGTGCAGAAAGTTTTGAAATATAATTATGTAGGTATACTCTAGACGGCAAAGGCCGAATTGAAGAATAAACACCCGCTAAACCAAAGCAAAAAAGTGCCGAGGTGATAACCAAGTAAGAAATGTTAGAGTATAAAATTACATCGAATACTCTTAACAATGATAATTCTAATAACAAGGTGGCGCACGAAATTAAAAACAAACCGGCGTATATCTTTTTCATAACATACCCTTGGTTGATAATTTATATTAACGAATTCCGTGTTCTTTATCGCCGGATGTTATATTTTTAATTTCAAAGTTGATCAGATTTAGAGGATTAAACAGAAGATGAAATTATTTTATTGCACATTTTAATTTATAATAACAATTTTATAAGTTAACCAATGTGATTTAAATCAATTTTTAGCTTTTAATTAATAAATTTTTCTTTTATATATTTTTTAATAATTGAACCATACTTTTTATTCAGCTTTTTATCAAACTCTTCCGGTTTCTTCAAGCCGCTTATATACAGCGGTGGACTGAAATACTTTTCTTTCTCTTCGGCGGGAAGTTTATACGACATGATTTCAAATTTAAGAGCTTCACGGTCTTCCTCTTTTTCATTTGCTTCATCAATTACCGCCAGGCATATTTCATCGATGATTTTATTCCGGTCGGTAACAAACAGATTTTGAAATTTATCGTATTTGTTAAGTTCAAGTAATACGCGTGCATAAACAAAATTTGCTTCCGAGGTATCCAGGTTGGTTCTCTGTCTCATTTAATAATTTCCAAGCGAATTTTATATATGTAAAAATAAGTTTTATAAGAATCTATTCAAACCCCTTGGTAAAGCTGATAATTTGATTAAACATTTGTATATTTGCTCGCTATGAAAAACGGAAACGGTAAATATCAATTAAAAGGGTTAACGCTAAACGAATTACAACAATTGTTCAAGGGATTGGGCGAACCGAAATACCGCGGCGAGCAGGTGTTTAATTGGATGTATAACCATCTATCAAACGATTTCGGTGAAATGTTAAATCTTTCGAAATCATTGAGGGAAAAGTTGAGCGAAAAATTTTCGCTGGAATCGTTAAAACTGGTTACCGTGCAAAATTCTCCCGAAACCGGAACAAAGAAATATCTTTTCCGTACGGAAGACGGTAATAAAATCGAATCCGTTGTAATACCGGATAAAAACCGTAATACATTGTGTATTTCAACGCAAGTAGGTTGTCCGCTCGATTGTAAATTTTGTGCAACCGGATTAATGGGCTATACACGGAATTTAACCGCCGCGGAAATAGTTGACCAATATTTACTTGCAGCGAAAGATTACGGCAAGAAAAACATAACGAATATAGTTTACATGGGAATGGGAGAGCCGTTATTGAATTTTGAAACGACGGTTAAAACACTTTCCATTTTTACCAGCGAGCTTAACAAAGGTCTTAGCAGAAACAGAATTACGGTTTCCACGGCGGGAATTCCACATAAAATAAAAGAATTGGCAGATAGCGGATTGCGCGTAAAGTTGGCACTCTCGCTTCATTCTTGTTTTAATGATATCCGGGGCAAACTTATGCCAATTAACAAAAAATATCCGGTGGAACAAAACATTGAAGCAATTAAATATTATTCCAAGAAAACCAAGACACCCATTGTTTTCGAATATACAATGTTTAAAGACGTTAACGACAGAGACGAAGACATAAAAGCATTAACCAAATTATGCCGCCAGCTTTCATGTAAAATAAACGTTATTCCTTTCAACAGCATTGCGCACATGAATCCCGGTGGTTTCGGGGCAACATTGGAACCCACACCGAAAGACCGTATTGATGATTTTGTTCAAACTTTAAGGGAAAACAACGTTACGGTAATGATCAGAAAAACGCAAGGCGACGATATTGCAGCTGCATGCGGGCAGCTCGCCGCAAAAAACAAATAAAACAATTATGAAAAAACTTACTCACGCCGAAATATCCGCCAAAAGAAGCACACTCGAAACATTAGACACAGTACAAAAATTGCCGGTTTACGTTGTGTTGAACAGCATCAGAAGTTCATACAATGTAGGCTCAATCTTCCGGACATCGGACGGTGCAATGATCGAAAAGCTATATCTTTGCGGTTACACTCCGCATCCGCCCAAAAAAGAAGTTCTGAAAACCGCTCTGGGCTCGCAAGAAAGCGTTAAATGGGAATATGCGGAAAATCCGGTTGAAACGGTAAAGAAACTGAAAAAACAAGGTGTGAAAATAATTGCGTTGGAGCAGACTGACGAAAATATTCCTTATTACTCTTTATCGAAAAATGATTTTCCGTTGTGTCTTATTGTTGGAAACGAAATAACCGGTGTTTCACAAGAGCTTATTGACCTTTGCGATGCAGCAATTGAAATACCCCAATACGGAATCAAACAATCGCTTAACGTTGCAGTGGCTTACGGAATCGCTGTATTCGAATTGAGAAAAATTTTCGACACGGAATAATTAACCGGCATAAGTGAAATAATCTTCCCCGTTCTCTTTTGTGTGAATTAAAAGCAAGTTAGCCCTCACCAATTTGATTAACGTCCTCGATGCCCTCCGCCTTGATAAATTTGCAATTTCACTTAACTGTTTAACGGTTATCGTTTCGTGTTTATCCAAAAACTCAAAAGCAATTTTTTCATTTTTACCGATTTGGTAATTTTTAAGCGGGATTGCACGCGAGCGGGTTTGCATAATTTTAATCATCTCTTTGCTAGCCGGAACACTTTTATCGTTTACTCTTACGAACACTTCCGATCTATTTAAATCCAACTGCTCCAAATAATCTTGGATACGGTGCGGTTTGTTAGCGGATTCAAAAATTTCCGCAACAACAATTTCTTTGTTATCGATATTGATATAATGAATATTATACTTAACCGGCGGCTCGCAATATTGCCGGGCGGTAATCTTTATCAACTCGGCTTCACCCTTTTCACTTTCCACACCGTGAATCGATTTATCATCATCTATTCCGAACAAAATATAACCGCCGCGCGTGTTGGCAAAAGCAATAAATTCTTTTGCTATTTTTTCATAAGTGGAAAATCGTTGTTTGAATTCCACATTAAGATTTTCACCTTGCTCAATAAGTTCAAGGAGTTTTCTTCTGTTCATGGCAGTTAAATTTATTTGCTTCCGGGCTTTTTAATTCCGGTTCCGTTTTCCTGCAGTTTTGATGTTTTTGTTCCGGGTCTGTGAACTTTCCCCGAAGCGTTTTTGTCTCTTTGGGTTTTATTCTTTACGGTTGCAGAGCTGTTCCGTAAAGTTTTGCCGTTTGAATCTCCACCGGTTGAATCGGCTCCGGCTTTTTTCTTCGCTTGTTCTTTTTTATAAAAATAAATTTTGGTTTTTATTTTTTTCGCATAAGCTGAATTGCCGAATTTGGTATTTAGCAAATCATAATAAGCTGCTGCGGAATCGGGATTATCCAATTTGTTTTCGTAGATCCAGCCAATTGCGTAGAGTGATTTTGCCGCATAAGTGGATTTCGGATATTTATCGAAAATTGATTTCAGTTCCGGTATGGCTTGGGAAAAATTGTTTTTATCAATCAGGGTTTCCGCATTTAAATAACTTTTTTCGGCAGGTCCGGTTTGACTTTTAACTTCCGGTAGATGCAATTTTTCCGCTACCCTGTTAACAATTTCGTTTCCTTTGTAATCTTCGTAAATTATTTCAAAAACACTGTCCGCTTTAGCCGAATCACCGGTTAATTCGTAATAACTGCCGAGTGCGTAAAGTATTTGAGGCTTTTGCGGATTGTTTTCATTATCTTCGAGCGATTTGGTATAATAAAAATATGCCGAATCCGGCACGTTGAATTCGGTGAAGAAAATATTAGCGAGCTCAAATTCAGTGTTACTGATAAGTGTATGCAATGAATCCACCGGAATTTTAGGTCGTACCGGCTTTCTCGGACCTTTTCTTTTACCCTTGTCGAATTTACTTCTGCTTCTCTTATTGAATCTGTTTTTAGTTTCGCTGCCGGTTATATTTTCTCCTTTGTTTTTCATTGTATCTTTTCTGAGAGCTTCTTCATACGCAAGTGAATCGAGAATAAACGCATCGTCATCGGTAGCATAAAGCAATTGTTTTTTTTGGGTTTTTAACTTGCGGATAAGTTTTAAGTATTTATTAATTAAATTTGATTCTTTTCTTGCTTCGGTTTTAATTTCAAGCGGAGCTTTTGAACGGAGAGTTTTGTCGAAATAAATTTTTGCACTGTCATAATCATGGTAATCTCGCATCAAAATTCCTCCGATGTGATAGCTGGCAATTCCGCCTGTTTCCACATTTGTATAAACAGAATCGACTGCCGCAAATTGGGTAACGGCATCTTCAACCAAACCTTTTTCATAATATATTTGTCCGATTTCCAAATCAATTTTATCGGAGAAGTCTTGAAATTTATTCTCGTTTTTTAATTCTTCCAATAGCTCAAGACTCTTTTCGGTATTGCCGAGCTCTTTATAAATCTGGGCTATTTTCAATTTACTGTTGAACTCCGTAGTAAAATCCGGTTCGTAATTGTCAACGGCTTGAAAAGCGGCAATCGCTTCTTCCAAATTATCCAACTGAAGCTGAAGCTCGCCCAAATGGTAAGATGTTTTTGCATTGATATAATCGTCATCCGAAACGGCAAGAAATTTATTACAAAGTTCAATTGCTTCGGGAATCCGTTCGCGGTAAGTTAGAAATGCGATTTGTGCTACATAAGCCTCTTTGAGTACATCTTCGTTTCCCTTTTCGGCTGCAAGATTGATTACCCTATCCAATGTTTCCAAGCCTTTATCGAATTCCCTCAATTGCAATTGTGTTTTACCAATCCACAGCATTGTTTCCAAATTATAATCTTCCAAATTTAACGAGAGCAACTCGTTAAATTTTCTCAGGGCTTTTGAAAAATCCTGCTGATAGTAGAATGCTTTACCGGTCAGCAACAAAGCATCGGGGAAATAAGAAGATTCACTTTGAAATTGAAATATTTTGGATGTTTTTTCAATTACTTTTTTGAGTTTGGTTTTATCTTGCCCTTTAAGGTCATCCAGCTTGAATTCGAAGATATCTTTTTTGTTTTTAAGAAGATGTGTTTCCACTTCTTCGAACAGCTTGGATGCATTGTAGTAACGATTAAAATATGTGGTGAAATCCGTCCAAAAACCACAACCGTTAATTAAAACAATCGCAATTATTAAAATTGCTATTTTTGTATTTTTAACTAATTTCATTTTATGTTAAAGTGCTTCGGGACCGGATTCATCCGTTCTGATTCTGATTGCGTCATTTATTTCCGAAACAAAGATTTTTCCGTCTCCAACTTGATTTGTTTTAGCCGTTCGTAAAATTGCATCGATTACTTTATCGGAGATATCATCATTCACAACAACTTCTATTTTAATTTTGGGCACAAATTCAATTTCGTATTCACTGCCGCGGTAAACTTCTTTATGCCCTTTTTGTCGTCCGTAACCCCTCACCTCGGAAATCGTCATACCTCTTATTCCTTCTTCCAACAAAGCTTCTTTTACCTCGTCCAATTTGAATGGTCTTATTATTGCTTCAATCTTTTTCATTACAACCTCAAAATAAATTGTTTAAGCATTCCGTCCGTGGCAATGTTTATATTTTTTACCGCTGCCACAAGGACAAGGATCGTTTCTGCCCACTTTGGTTTCAACCCGAATCGGCTGTTGTTTACCGCGTTTTGCTCCTTCATCGGTTTGCTGTGCACCGGTTCTTATTCCCATATTCGAAGAATCGGCTTTAACGGTTCTTAATCTTTGCGGCCGTTTTACTCTTCTTTCTTGAACTTCTTCGGGCATTTGCGGGAAAAATTTAAAGCTGAATGAAACCACATCGTTTCTAATTTCAACAAGCAAATCGACAAACAACTTGTACGCTTCGGTTTTATATTCGATTAACGGGTCTTTCTGGCCGTATGCCCGCAATCCTATTCCTTCTTTCAAATCATCCATATCCCGCAAATGTTCTTTCCATTTTTCGTCTATCACACTTAACATAGCGTAACGTTCGAGCCTTGCCATCAATTCGGAGCCGAGCATTTCTTCTTTCTTTTCGTAAAACTCTTTTGCAGCTGAGATCAATTTTTCTTTAATTCCGTCGCGTCCAAGTTTTTCAAATTCCTCAGGTTCAAGTTTCACTTCAACGAGCAAGTTTTTCAACATTTTTTCGCGGATTTGCTCCACTTCAACGTTTTCATAATGTTCATCGAGCAAATCGTCGATATATTCTTCCAGCAATTCGTAAATTTCGGTTTTAAGGCGTTCACCTTCCAGTGCACGTCTTCTGCGGGTATAAATCACTTCGCGTTGTTGATTCATAACGTTGTCGTATTCCAAAAGGCGTTTACGAATTGCGAAGTTGTTTTCTTCCACTTTTTTCTGTGCCCGTTCAACGGATTTGGTAATCATCGGATGTTGAAGGGCTTCTCCTTCTTCAATTCCGATTCTGCGCATAACGTTTGTTACACGGTCGCCACCGAAAAGGCGCATTAAATCGTCTTCGAGCGAGATAAAAAATTTGGAGGTTCCGGGATCTCCTTGCCGGCCGGCACGACCTCTCAACTGTCTGTCGATACGGCGCGATTCATGACGTTCGGTTCCGAGAATGTAAAGCCCGCCTTTTTCCACAACACCTTCGCCAAGTTTAATATCGGTACCGCGCCCGGCCATGTTTGTAGCGATTGTAACGGCACCGGGTTGACCTGCAAATGCAACAATTTCCGCTTCACGTTGATGATGTTTGGCATTCAACACATTATGTGGAATCCCTTGCCGTTTCAGCATCCGGCTTATTGTTTCGGAAGCCTCAACCGTTGTTGTACCTACAAGTACGGGGCGTCTTTCCTCACGCAGCTCCTTGATTTTTTCAACAATTGCATTCAACTTTTCGCGTTTTGTTCTGTAAATTGCATCGTCTTCATCAATCCGGGCAACGGGTTTATTGGTTGGAATTACAACAACTTCCAGTCCGTAAATTTCTTCAAATTCCGCTTCTTCGGTTTCCGCCGTACCGGTCATTCCCGCAAGCTTTTTATAAAGTCTGAAATAATTTTGAAGTGTTATCGTTGCGAGCGTTTGTGTGTCCTTTTCAACCTTAACGTTTTCCTTTGCTTCAATCGCTTGATGAAGACCGTCGGAATATCTTCTGCCCGGAAGAATTCTACCGGTAAATTCATCCACAATTGCAACCTTTCCGTCTTCCGTTATAACGTATTCGTCGTCTTTTGCAAACAAAGCGTAGGCTTTCAATAATTGATTGATAGTGTGAATTCTGTCGCTACGTTCACTGTAAAGATGATAAAGTTCGTCTTTCTTTTTCAATTTTTCTTCTTCGGAAAGAGCCGGATTGTTTTCAATTTCGTGAATTTCCGTTCCCAAATCGGGCAATACGAAAAATTCTTTTCCTTCCGGCGAACCTTGCGCAAGCTCTTCCCTTCCTTTATCGGTCAAGTTTACGGAATTATTTTTTTCATCAATTGCGAAGTAAAGTTCTTCGTCAATTTCAGGCATCCGCTTTTCTTTCTCTTTTAAAAATTCGAGCTCCGTTTGTTGGAGCAGTTTTTTATTTTCCGGTTCACTTAAAATTTTAAGTAATTTTTTATTCTTAGGAAACCCGCGGAACGCCCTGAGCAACAGTATTCCGGTCTGCTCGTCATATTTGCCCTCGCTCAATCTCTTTTCGGCTTCCTGCACAATTTTCGCTACCAAGTTTGCTTGTTTTCTGAAAAGCCGTTCGACCGGAGGTTTCATTTCGTAAAATTTGTGTTCGGAGGCTTCAACGGGTCCGGAAATAATCAACGGGGTTCGCGCTTCGTCTATCAAAACGGAATCGACCTCATCAACGATTGCGTAATTGTGCCCGCGTTGAACGACATTTTCTTTCGATATTGCCATGTTATCCCGGAGATAATCGAAACCGAACTCGTTGTTGGTTCCGTAAGTAATATCGCAGTTATACATTTTTTTCCGTTGTTCTGGATCCATTGTATTAAGTATAACGCCAACGGTTAAGCCGTGAAATTTATAGATTTCACCCATCCATTCGCTATCGCGCTTAGCCAGATAATCGTTTACGGTCACCAAGTGAACACCGCGTCCGGTTAAAGCATTCAAATATATTGGCAACGAAGCGACAAGTGTTTTACCTTCACCGGTTGCCATCTCGGCGATTTTTCCACGATGGAGAACTATGCCGCCTAACAATTGAACATCGTAGGGCACCATATCCCAAGTGATTTTATTTCCGGCAACTTCCCATGATTTACCCAATAAAGCTTTACAGGTTGCTTTTACCACAGCAAATGCTTCAGGTAAAATATCATCCAATATTTCCTCGTACTTGGCATCAAGTTGTTCTTCCAATTCTTTAAGTTCTTCGTGAATCTCTTCGTAATCTTCATCAAATTCATCGGAAGTTAATTTGTTTTTTAATTCGTCAATCCGCTCACGCAAATCTTTCGTTTCGTTCTGCAACCGCTCCTTAAATTCAGCCGTTTTAGCGCGGAGTTGGTCATCGGAATAATCTTTAATTTTTTCATATTCCTCGTTTATTTGGTCAACTATCGGCCAAAGTTCTTTTAAAATTTTGGTATTTTTGTCTCCGAATACTTTCTTGAGTAAACCTTGTAGCATCAAAATCTCCTAAATATTTAATTTAATAAAATTAACCAAAGCCCTTTTGAAAAGCAATGAACTTAACGCTGCCCTCAAGCCGGTAATCTTACTTTTTATGTTCTACATTATAAAACAATAATTGCAATTTGTTTCTTTTGTTTAGTTTAAGAATTTTCCAACGGCTTTGCCGGAAAACTTTTTCTACCGGTTTTTATTCGCATTGGGAAAATATTTATCCAAACATCAGGTTATTATTTGAAAAAATGTTTTTCGAATATATTATTTTAGCAACGTAATGCCCCGGAAAAAAGCAAAATACAAGTTAAGTGACGGATTTTACAAATTTCTTGTCGATACATCCGAAGGATTTTTATCTTCCAGCGGGATTGAAAAATTGTTCTCACTTTTTCAGGCGGAAACGGAAAACCATTATTTTACGTCATCATCGGAAGCAAACTTAATAAGAATAATCAATGCCCAGTTCGACGGTAAAGCATTTATTTCCGATTGCTTGAAATATAAACACCGGGTGGAAATAACGGTTGCAATTGCTTCAAATAGCAATTATTTAACTGATATATTAGTCCGGAATCCGGGATACCTTTACCAACTTTTCGATAACGATTATCTTTCGGAAGAAATTAATTATCAAAATCTTATAACTGAAATTAATACCGACATTTTACGTTACAAAACTTTCACTTCAAAATTAAACTTTCTTAAAAACGTAAAGCAACGATACTTTCTTAAGATAGCATTGAATGACATATACGGTCAATCCTTAATTAAAACAACGGCTAATCTTTCGTCTCTGGCAAATGCAATTATCTCCGCATTATTCGAATTGAGTTATAAAGAAATTTTATCGAAGTACGGAATAACCGGAACGAAACGCACATATTGTTTAATTTCCCTTGGCAAACTGGGTGGCAACGAGCTAAATTACAGTTCGGATATCGATTTGATGTTATTTTTTGATAAAAACGGAAAAGCCGGCAGGAAACGTAAAGAGTATTTTGAAATACTTGAAGAAGCAACTCAATTGTTTATCAAATCCGCTTCGGAATTTACATCGAAAGGTTATTTGTACAGAGTGGATTTCCGGTTAAGACCCGATGGGCGGCACTCTCCGCTTGCCCGTACGCTTGCCGATACCATTACTTATTATGAAACAAAAGGTGAAGATTGGGAAAAACAAATGTTGATTAAATCCGGTTATGTTGCCGGAAGTAAAATTTTATATAACCGCTTCAAAAAATTCACACGCTCGTATATCTTCGCCCAGCCATTTAAAGAAAACCCCGGTGAAGTAATTTTACGTATGAAAAAAAATATCGAAAAACGAAGTACTGATACGAATGTTAAATTATTCCAAGGCGGAATACGGGATATAGAATTCAGCGTTCAGGCTCTGCAACTGATAAACGGAAAGAGAATACCCGAACTGCAAACACCGAATACTTTGCAAGCAATTAATGTTTTACGAAAGTACAAATTACTTTCGGAAAGAGAAGCCGCCACTTTCCGTAAGGCATATACATTCTACCGGCTGATAGAACACTTTCTGCAATTAATGAATGACAAACAAACACACTCCTTGCCTTCCGACAATGAAATTTTCCTTAAACTTGTGCATTTCCTAAACTTCAAAACCAAAAACGGTTTCATGAAAAAACTTGATGATTTTAGAAAAGAAGTAAGGAAAATTTTCTTATCAATTGCCGGAACCGGAAAAGAAACGCTTGAAGACAAAGAAGCGGAATCAATTAATTTTGAAGACGTAAACAGAAGCCACCGCTATTTGGAATTTTTACGCACCGGCTCGGGTTTGCTTAGCCAAAAGAAATTCGACAGAAAAACAATTGAACTGTTTACGGAAATAGAACCCGCACTGCTCAATTATTTGGGCAACGCCCCTCTTCCGGATAAAACAATTGAAAATTTCGCCCGGTTTATCGAAAGGGTAAAATTTCCTTCCTTGTGGTATAGCGAATTCAGAAACAAAAAATTTTTCCGCAACTTTTTAGATGTGTGCCAGTTTTCCCAACAGACAATGGACATTCTCAACGTAAATATCAAATTGAGTGATTTTGTCTTGAACAAATTTGTCTTTTACCCGCTCGAAAAAAACGAACTTAATCAAATTACTCTCATGCGATTGCTGCTTACATTAAGCGTACAATATACCTTGGGAATTATAAACCGCGAAAGTTTTGCCGGTTTGTTAACACGGTATTTACATCTTGAAATAGCCAAGCTCATCGATTCTTTAAACTTAAAGCAAGATTTATTTATCGGCGGACTCGGAAGTTCCGGGATTAATGAGATGAGTTTTAATTCCGATATCGATTTGATTGTGGTAGCCGGAAATATCAAAAAAGCGCCCGAGTTGCAAAATATTTTTCAAGCAATACTCAAAGAGATGAATCAAATATTCAAACCGTTCAAAGTCGATTTCCGCTTGAGACCCGAAGGTGAAGGCTCACCATTGGTTTGGGATTTGGAAGGATATAAAAAATATTTGGAAAAGCGCGCTAGAGTTTGGGAATTTTTGGCACTAACAAAGTTAACTTTCATTTGGGGGAATAAAGAATTGTTCGAGACTTTCAGAAAACATCTGGAACACTCGCAAAAAAAATTTCCGGCAGAAATTATCCTTAAAGAAACAGTTGAAATGTACAACACATTGCGAAAGCAAAATCCCAGACAGTTTCAGACTTCCGTCAATTTGAAGAAAAGCCGCGGCACATTGATTACGCTTGACTTCATCGTACAATACTTACAATTAAAACATTATACCGGTTACCGGAACTCGGAATTAAACTTTGCCGGTAAAATAAAATATTTGAAAGAACAAAAACTTATTACCGCATCCGATGCCGGAATAATGGAACAGAACTACGCATTTTTGAAAAACCTTGAGTTGGCAATTCAAAACATTTTCAAATCCCGTCATTCGATTGTACCCACGGAGACAAAGAAGTTGCGGGCTCTAAGTAAATTCAT
>JALSTB010000011.1 GCA_026983955.1 Melioribacteraceae bacterium | reverse complement strand
ATTTATAATTACAACAGAGAATTTACTGTCTAAATTAAATCCGGCGAATGATGTTAAAGTTATTTTGCTTGATAAAATTACGTTGGATAACCAATCCGATGAAAATCTGAATTTAAATATTTTACCCGAAAATTTAGCTTATGTAATTTATACATCCGGTTCTACCGGCAGACCTAAAGGAACAATGCTTACGCACAAAGGTTTATGCAACTTGGCAAATGTTCAAAAGAAAGCATTTGGTATTGACAATCAAAGTAAGGTGATGCAATTTTCTTCCTTAAGTTTTGATGCTTCGGTCTGGGAAACCGTTATGGCAATGTTAAACGGAGCAACTTTGCAGCTTACTACAAAAGATGTAGTTTCTTCGGGCGAAGAATTATCTAAACTTATAGAATCTGAAAAAATTACTACAATAACGTTGCCGCCTTCTGTTCTTTCGGTTTTACATTATAAGGAATTACCCGAACTGAAAACAATAATTACGGCAGGCGAACCTGTTGCAAATGAATTAGTCAATAAATGGGGAAGTAATAGCAATTTCTTCAATGCTTACGGACCGACCGAAACAACGGTTTGCGCTTCTATGTTTTTATGTAACGAAAAAACTTATCCTAAAGGACCGCCGATTGGAAAACCTATTGATAATTTCAGATTATACGTCCTCGACCGAAACTTAAACCTCTTACCCGAAGGAATACCCGGCGAGCTTTGCATTGGCGGTGTTGGACTTGCAAGAGGTTATTTACACAAACCGGATTTAACGGCGGATAAATTTATACCTGACCCGTTTAGTAACTCGAAAGGTGAAAGACTTTACAGAACAGGAGATTTGGTTAGATACTTACCGGACGGCAACATCGAATTTATCGGTAGAATTGACGAGCAAGTGAAAGTCAGAGGTTTTAGAATTGAACTTGGTGAAATAGATTCGCAAATAAGAAAGTTAGATAATGTTCTTGATACTACCGTAGTTGTTAGAGAAAATGCTGCTAAGGAAAAACAAATAATAGCTTATATGGTTATGCGGGATAATGAAAATATTGATATTCAAAATATCAGAACTTCGCTTGGCAAGGTTTTACCGGATTATATGATTCCAGCCGCTTTTGTTAAATTGGATAAACTTCCCTTAACACCAAACGGAAAGGTTGATAAATCGGCACTTCCGGCTCCAACTATATCCGGTTTGGATTTTGGCATTGAATATGTTGAACCAAGAAATGAAATTGAAACTAAAATTGTTGAAATAGCTAAAGAGCTTTTAAGTTTGGAAAAAATCGGGGTGTTGGATAATTTCTTTATGTTAGGCGGACATTCTCTTTTGGCAACTCAATTTATTTCTCACATTAGGGAAGCGTTCCAAGTTGAAATTCCGTTAAGACAAATATTTGAAACACCCACTATTGAGGGAATTGCATTAGCAATTAATAAGGCAATAAAAAATAAAGAAAATGTAAAAACGCAACCGGCAATAAAAAAGATTTCACGTGACTCTATGAAAATTAATCGCTCCGATATTTCATAATATTGAAAAAAGAATTTAACAATGACCGAAAATAAAGACGAAAATATAAATCAACAAAATACGACCGAAGAAGCGGTAGTTTTTCCAACTTCGTATGCTCAAAGACGAATGTGGTTTATGGATCAGTTCGAACCGGGAAGTCCGTATTACAACATTCCAATGGCAATGCGTCTAAAAGGAAAATTCAATTATGAAATTTTTGAACGCACAATAAATGAAATAATTAAAAGACACGAAAGTTTACGAACAACATTTGCAAGTATCGACGGTAATCCGGTTCAAGTAATATCAGATTCATACATTTTGGATATTCCCGTTATCGATTTATCCGGACTTAATGATAATATTGAAAATAAAGTTGAAGAGATTGCCAAAACCGAAGCACGTAAGCCGTTTGATATTTCAAAGCTTCCGCTTATTCGTGTTACAATTCTCTATATAAACGATAAAGAAAATATTATACTTTTAACAATGCACCACATAGTTTCGGACGGTTGGTCTATGGGTGTTTTGGCTAATGAAATTACAACTCTCTATCGTTCTTTTTATTTGGAACAACCTTCACCTTTACCCGAGCTTGAAATTCAGTATGCCGATTTTTCATTTTGGCAACAAGAATATTTACAAGGTGATATTCTTAAAGAACAATTGTCATATTGGAAAGAACAACTTGCCAATCCGCCGGTTCTGGAATTACCGACAGACAAACCGAGACCTAAAATTTGGACGAACGAAGGAGCTTCGTTTTCCGTTTTTATTCCGAAAGATATTGTTGAAGGACTAAAACAAATTGCTTACAAAGAAGGTGCAACTTTGTTTATGACTTTACTTGCAACATTCAAAATGTTGTTGATAAGATATAGCGGTCAAGATGATGTAACTGTCGGAACACCGATTGCGAACAGAACATTAAAGGAAACGGAACCTTTAATCGGAATATTTATCAATACCTTGGTGCTTAGGACAAGGCTGAAAAATAATCCTACGTTTCTTGAATTTTTAAGAGAAGAAAAAAATGTAATTCTTAAAGCATACGAAAATCAAGATGTTCCGTTTGAAATGATTGTTGATGAAGTACAACCGGAAAGAGAGATGAGTTATTCTCCGTTATTTCAAGTGATGTTTATTTTGCAAAATGCACCGGTTAAAACTTCAATTGTTTCAGACTTGCAACTGGAACCTATCCACGTTGATATGGGAACAGCAACATCGGAAATAACTTTTTCCGCTTCGGAAAATATTAACGGTATTAATCTTTCCGTTGAATACAATACCGATTTATACGAAGAAACAACAGTAAAAAAATTAACGGAACATTATAAAAATATATTAAGAGAAGTAATTGCAAATCCGAATGCTAAAGTAAAAACCGTTTCTTTAATTACAAATGAAGAAAGGGAATTGATACTTTACAAATGGAACAATAAAAAATTAACTTATCCGTCCGATATAAAGATTCATCAACTGTTCGAGCGTTGGGCAAATAAATTGCCAAATCAAAAAGCCGTTGTATTTGAAGATAAATTTTATACATATAAAGAGTTAGACGGCAAAGCAAATAAAATTGCAAACTATCTGATTAATAAAGAAGTTAAATCGGATACGCTAATTGCAATCTGTTTGGATAAATCAATAGATTTAATGGCAGCGGTGTTGGGCGTGTTAAAAGCCGGTGGTGCTTATCTTCCGATTGATCCCACATATCCGAAAGAACGAATTGATTATATGATTAACGATTCCGGTGTGAAAAATATTATATGCACAAGTAACAATGAGAAATTGTTTAATCAAGAATCATTTGATATTCTTTATTTGGATACAGATGAAACTCTTTCAAAGTTTTCCGAACAAAAACCTTTTGTAGAAATATCGGAAAAGAATTTAGCTTATATGATTTACACTTCGGGTACAACCGGAAAAGCAAAAGGAACAATGATTCAACATTCAAGCTTGGTTAATGCTTATTTTGCTTGGGAAGATGATTATAACTTATTGAACGAATCAAGAAATCATTTGCAAATGGCCAGCTTTTCATTTGATGTTTTTACCGGTGATTGGACGCGTGCTTTATGTTCCGGCGGGAAACTTGTTTTGGTAAAAAGAGAAACTTTGTTGGATGCGGAAACTCTTTACTATACTATGATTAAAGAAAATATTGATATTGCGGAATTTGTTCCGGCTGTATTGCGTAATTTGCTAACGTATTTAAATGAAAAAAATCTTAATCTTAAATTCTTTAAAACATTAATTGCCGGCTCGGATATTTGGTACGTAAAAGAATATAAAGCAATTAAAAAGCTCTGTGGAAATGAAACTAGATTAATAAATTCCTTCGGATTAACAGAAGCTACAATTGATACAACATTTTTTGAAGCAGACGACTTGGCAATTCCCGATGAACGTCTTGTGCCGATTGGAAAACCTTTTGCCAATATGCCTGTTTATATTTTAGATGATTTTCTAAATCCCGTTCCCATTGGCGTTAGAGGAGAATTGTTTGTCGGTGGTATTGGTGTTGCACGCGGATATTTTAAGCGTCAAGATTTAACAGCGGAAAAATTCATCCCGAATCCATTTGCAAAAACCGGAGGTGAAAGAATTTATAAAACCGGAGATGTTGCTCGTTACTTAAAAGACGGAAATATCGAATTTCTAGGAAGGAAAGATGCTCAGATTAAATTACGCGGACAACGAATAGAACTGGGCGAAATTGAAACTGCCATATCTAAATTTAATAATATAAACAATGTTGTTGTTATTGCAAGAGAAGATACTCCGGGCGATAAAGTATTGGTTGCTTATCTTGTAACAAAAAATAATTTTGATATTGATACAAATGAATTAAGAAAATTTCTTTTAACGCAACTTCCGGAATATATGATTCCTTCCGCCTTTGTTATTCTGGATAAATTACCTCTTACACCAAACGGTAAAGTTGATAGAAAATATTTACCTAAGCCTGATGATTCCGTTCTTAACGAAGCAATTGCAGTTGATTACGTTGCTCCGAGAAATCAATTGGAAGAAGTAATTGCAAAAATTTGGAGCAATGTTCTTAATATAAAAGTAGTTGGAATTTATAATAATTTCTTTTTGCTTGGCGGTCATTCTTTACTTGCCACTCAAGTTATTTCACGTATTAAAAAGCAGTTGGAAGTTGAAGTTCCTTTAAGAATTATTTTTGAAACTCCCACGGTTGCCGCACTTTCAAAAGCAATAGAAAAAATCAAACTTGAGCAAAAAGGTTTAAGCATTCCAAAACTAAAACGAATTGACAGGAATAAAGAATTACCACTTTCTTTTGCTCAACAAAGATTATGGTTTTTAGAACAACTGGAACCCGGTACTCCGTTTTATAACATTCCCGAAACGTATAAGATTAAAGGTAAACTTAAGATTGATGCTTTGGAAAAAGCGGTTAATAAAATTATCGAAAGACACGAAACATTACGTTCATCTTTCCATTCTCAAAACGGTGTCCCGCTTGTTAAAATTAATGACAATGTGAATTTCAAGTTAACAGTTATTGATTTAAGCAATATTGAATCGTCTGAAAAAGAGGAAAAGATTACTGAAATAATTCGTACTGAAAATAAAAAGCCGATACCACTTAACGAAGCTCCGTTGTTTAATCTTAAATTATTAAAAATTGAAGAAGATGAGTTTGTTGTTATCCTTGTTATACACCACATCATATCGGATGATTGGTCAACTAAAGTTTTAATGCAGGAAATTTCTATCCTTTATGATTCTTATGTAAGAGGAA
>JALSTB010000010.1 GCA_026983955.1 Melioribacteraceae bacterium | reverse complement strand
CGCACCAATCCGCCAGCCTGCCAACGAAGGAATTTCAATTACTTTATTCTGTTCATATTTGGCTAAATTAACATTCAGATGGTAAGGATTATTATTTAAATCGAATAAATTTGCAATCGATACATCTGCAGTCAAATCAACCCCGATATTATTATTAACTACTATTCTAACCGAACCTTCTTTAATAATTGCGGTCTCCAATTTTGTTGAATCATCGAAGACAATTGAGTTTTCGAAAGAAAAGGTTTGTTGTGGTAAAGGTGCGGTAGCACTGCTGATAACCAAATTTGAAAATTCAGCTAATACTTGCGTCCCCGCTTCAGACGGAATTACTACACTATCACCATTGCTTCCGGTTGAGTAGATAATGCCTGCAAATTCAAGTGTATCGCTTACTGTTTTACCCGACAAATCGAACGGTGTATCGATTGTCCATTGAGTTAGAGGTGGAATGTCAATCCAATCGCTAACTGCGTTCGATCTTTTGCCAATAACGGCTTTGTCATCCGCATTTCTGATTTCAAATCCTCTAATTGTAATCGGAACCGGCAAGTTGTTGAACATTGTTATTGAAAGCTGTCCTTGTTCAAATGTGGCATGTTGAATTTTATCGTACCCTTTGAACCCAATTGCAACGTTTCCCTCTTGCTCGGGAAATACTTGGGTTGAACCGCTGGTTACATTAGTCGTCCAATCTTCCACATAAATACCGGTTTGAATTGCCGCCGGAAAATCGAGACTGACCGAACCAATCACTTGTGAGAATGATGAAGAAAATCCGTTCACTGCCAAATTATTATCGAGGGAAATTGTTTCAATCGGTTGTTCCTTCGAAAAATAAAGCATCCCGGCGTTTTGGGAATCAGTATACCATTTTACGAACGTCGTGTCTTTTTCAATCGCTTCCTTTAATGTATATTCTTTTTTAGTTACGGGAATGTGAATTTGTACATCCCAGGTCGGGGCTACAAAATCATCGGGCACTTCAACACAACCGGTAATATAAACGGTTGCAAACAGAGCATAAAAGAATCGTTTTAATTTCATTAATTTTACCTTAAAATTTGCTTCAGTATATTCGAATTTTATTTTTTAATTTTAATATTATTTATTTCATAAGAATCATCTTTCTTACTTTTGTATAGTTTCCGGCGTTCAGTTTGTAGAAATAAATTCCGCTTGGTAATCCGTTCGCATCGAATGTAACTTGATATGTACCTGCCGGTTGTTCGGTATTGACCAGAGTTGTAACTTTTTTACCAAGCACATTATAAATTGTTAATTGCACTTTTTCCGGTGTTGCTTGCAACCCTTGTGTTCCGGGAATCGAGTATCTGATAGTTGTTACCGGATTGAACGGATTCGGATAATTTTGATATAATTCGAATTCATTTGAAATTTCACCCAAATTCTCTATTTTAATTCCTGTTACGGAATAGATATTACCTCTTCCACCGCCTACTTTTGAAAGGTGAATTCCTTCAAAACAGACCGAATCCCCTTTGTCGATGGTTTCAATTCCCGATGCTGTCCAATCATCTCCTTCAAAATAAGCAAATCCCAAAGTATCCGTACTGTCGATGCCGACTACTTTTAAAAAGTTATAAAATGCCGGGGTTTTCGGAATACACAGTCTCGCTTTATATCCTTCGTTAAAATAATAATTGGAATCTTCGGGAACGAAATTGGAATCGGGCAATTCCCAAATTCTCATTTCAAAATATGCAAAAAGCGTATCGTTATCTTTTCCTTTCGATAAATATTTATTCGAATTGGGATCCAAATTTCTTATGAAGATTTTTAAAATGATATCGTTGTCCAACGCCCCGTAATCAATAGAGAATTTTCCTCCTACCAAAGCATCGTAGAGCTCTTGATATTTTGAAAAATCGACCGGTGAAGAAGGCAAAACAAAATCAGGTATAATAAAATGTTCGCCTTCTTTGAACGAACCGCTGTCAATTCTGGTATCGACCGTACCAAATTGAAAAGATTGTTCCATAAACAAACTGTAATAAACCTTGTTCGAATCTTGCGCCGAAATGAATCCGGTAAAGATTGTAAAAATTAATACCAACGAAATGATAAAATTTCTCATTTAAGCCCCGATTTTAGTATGTAAAAAAGTTTTCTGTTCTTTTCCGTGCAAATTTTTGTGTCTCAATATGGTTCACAATCATTAATATTTTATAATATATGTGACAATAATCATACCATACAGAGTGTAAACCCCTAGCAGTCAAATAATTGCCGAAAAGTACTTGTTTTCTGACTTATTAATCGAATAAACGGGTTATTTGTTTAGTGAAATTAAGAGGAATAAATGAATTGCCGGATTGTCTCATCTTTAGATTCTTTAACGGATTTTACGAAATACATATCGATAAAACCTTTTCCTTTTGCATCAATTTTACCGCGGTATTCGCATTCGAAGTAATCTCTTACAAGCATATAAGTATAGCCCGAAATATTAATTTCACCCGGTTCGCTCGAGCTTTCCATTCTGCTTGCAATATTTACCGTGTCGCCCCAAATATCGTATGTAAACTTTTTCGTTCCAACCACGCCGGCAATAACGCTTCCGGAATGAATACCGAGCCTCATTTCCCATTTTATTGCGGATGTTTCGTTCCGGACGTTAATTAAATTTCGCATTTCCATTGCCGCCAGCACAACTCTTACCGCATGGTCTTGTGTTTCGTTGGGCAATCCGGAAGCTGCCATGTAAGAGTCGCCTATTGTTTTTAGTTTTTCCAAACCGTACTTGGTAACTATCTGATCGAATTCACGAAAAATATCGTTCAATTCATCAACCAAACTTTCGGCGGGAAGTACCGAAGCTGTATAAGTAAAATCTTTAAAATCCGTAAATAAAATAGTTACATGTTTAAATTCCCTCGGTTGAACTTTCCCGTTTGTTTTCAACTCTTCAACAAGTGTTGCCGGTAAAATATTGTGTAGCAATTCGTCCGATTTGTTTTTTTCCTGTTCCAATTCCTTCGTGCGGGCTTTTACCATTTCACCAAGTTCTATATTTCTCCGCCGGACTTGTTGCGTTTTGTAATAATAAACATTATAAATTAACAGCAGAACGAAAAGAACGGATAAAGTAATGAACCACCATGTAAGATAATATGGCGGTTCGATTGTGAAGGAACTAAGAATATATTCGGGACTTTCAACACCGTCGCTGCTTAAAACTCTTACATGAAATGAATATTTTCCCGGCGGCAAAGCTCTGTACGATACCTTGTGTTCGCGGGTTTTTGCCCAAGAGTCTTCAATTCCGTCCAATCTTATTTCATAAATCATTTGGTCGGGTTGATTGAATGCAATTGTGAAAAAATCGAAAGTGATATTGTTTTGATTGTACTTTAATTTCCGGTTGAGAAATTGGGAAAATACGCTTTCGTTTTCACCGTCCGAAATCTTAATACTTTTAAGCAAAATCTTTTGTGTTGTAACGCGCGGTTTTCTGTTCGGATTTATTTTAACCACACCTTTTTGTGTACCGAACCACAGCATACCGTTTCTGTCTTTGTAATATGCGCCTTGATTGAATTCTTTGAAGGGAAGCCCATCGGCTTTACTGTAATATCTGAAAGCCAATTTTCCTTTTTTATCATAATTTTTATAATCGAATAAAGTTAAACCGTTCGTTGTACCGACGTATAAAATTCCTTTGTGTTCAACAACAAAATAACAAATATCTGCCGAAAGTCCGTTTTTAGTTGTAATGTTTTCAAATTTTTCACCATCGTATTTCACAATGCCTTTTCCGTTTGTAGCAAACCAGAAATTGTTTTGCTGGTCTTGCGTTATATGAAAAATATCGTTCGTGGGCAACCCTTTGGAAGTATCGATGACTTCAAACTTTTTTCCGTTGTATTTGATAACGCCATTTGTTTCCGAAGCGAACCAAATATTGTTGTCGTTACTCACGTAAACCGAATTAACCCAACCTTCTCCGAAAATTTTGTTGTCGGAAACGGAAGAAACAATTGTTTGTGAAACCGGATTATATTCACTTATTCCACCTTCGCTGCCAAACCAAACATTTCCTTTATCGTCTTTTGAGATTGACAATACTTTATTGTTAACGAGACCGTTCTCGGTTGTAAAATTGTTCACATTGCCATCGTTCAAAAACGTAACACCGTCGAAGGTACCGACCCAAATACCGTTATTCCCGTCAATTAAAATTGAAGTTACTTTGTTGCTAATCAAGCCGTTTTTCGGGGTAATGTATTCTACTCTGTTTTTCAAAAGTTTGGTTATTCCGTTTCCGTAGTGCCCGAAATAAACATTTTGATCGGTATCCATACCGATTGCAAAAACAGCTTCATCGGCCAAACCGTCCTTTCCCGTATAAATTTCGAACCAATCGGCAGGCAACCTGCCTAAACCGCCAAGGAAAGTACCGAACCACAAATCGCCTCTTTTATCGAGGTAAGATGTTTGAATATGGCTGCTTTCCATTCCGCTGTGTTTGTAGAACTTGAATTCCCTTCCGTTGTATCTGCACAGACCTTTGCCGTAAAATCCGAACCAGATATTTCCGTGAATGTCTTCAATAATTGTTCGCACTTCCGATCTCGGGATTCCGTCTTTCGATGTAAAATTTAAGAAATTCTCGCCGTCGAATTTGGAAATTCCGTTTTTGGTTCCGATCCACAAATCACCTCTCGAATCTTCGAATATCGAGAGAACGTAATTGTTTACCAAACCGTCTTTAACAGTATAGGTTTTAAATTCATTTCCGTTATATTTTACCAAACCGGCACCGACTGTTCCAATCCATAAATTACCCGCCGCATCTTTCAGCAAACTGCGTGTACGGTTGGATGGCAAACCTTCCTTTTTTCCGTAATTTGTAAATTTTCCTTTGTAAAATTTACTTAAACCGTTGGCTCTGGTAGAAAACCAAATTGCACCGTTATTATCTTGAACGATGGAATAAACAAAATCGCCGGCCAATCCGTCTTTTTTCGTATAATTTTGGAATTGACCGTCTTTGAATTTGGAAACACCGTTCTTCGTTCCCATCCAAATGTTTTTTTCGTCATCTTGGTAGAGTGCCAAAACATCCGTATCAACCAGACCGTCAACAATGCCATAAATTTTAAATTCAAATCCGTCAAAGCGGGCAACTCCGGCTTCCGTACCAATCCAAATAAATCCGGTAGTGTCTTGCAAAACCGAAAAAACGGTGTTTTGAGGTAATCCGTCGTCTGTGGTATAGTTGTGGAATGAAAGCGATTGAGCAAACATAAAAGTGGCACTAAGAAAATAAAGCGCCAAAACAAAAAAGATATTTTGTGCTTTTGCTTTCAATACGAGTAAAAATTTAATGTATAAAGAAAGATTTTATTTATATACCCAATTAGAAGAACATTCGAAAAAAAGCAAAAAAAATTTAATTTATCTTTTCTTCATCTTGTTTGTTAATAAAACCGAATTGTGGTGATAATTTTCCTTCCACTTTAATTTCACCGAATCTTTTTTCATATTTTTCAATGTTATCTTGTAACGCTTTTAACAACATTTTGGCATGTTGCGGAGTGGTAATAATTCTTGCATGAACTTTTGCTTTCGGAGTTCCCGGTACAACCCGGGTAAAATCGATTATGAATTCGCCCATGGAGTGTGTGATAATAGCAAGGTTCGAGTATATTCCTTCGGCTTCTTTTTCGCCGAGCTCAATATTGATTTGTTGCGGTTGCGGTTCATTAATTTTTGGCATTTTTCAAACCCCGTAAAAAAATAACGGGGACGGCATAAAATACCATCCCCCGGAAAATAATTTGATTATTTGTATTGATCTGCTTTTTTGAATGCTTCTTCGGATTTATCGAGCATTCCCAAATTTGCATATACCCGGCCTAACAAATCCCATACAACACCGTCATCGGGATGTAATTCAACATATTTTTCCAAGTACGGTAAAGCTTTCTGAAATTTTTCTTTGTAGCCGGTATCATCTTCTTTTTCTTCTTGTGCGGCTTTTTCTTGCAATTTTGCACCCCACTTCACATAAGCTATAGCCAAATTGTACAACGCCCTTTCGTCATTCGGATCCAATTGATATGCTTTCTCCAGTTGCTTTGTGGCTTCTTCGAATTCATTTGCACCTAAAAGCAATGTTCCGTATCCGAATCGGTAAAATTTGTTATTGGGTTCTTTCTCAACACCCGCTTTAAATGCATCTTTTGCAACATCGATCTTTTTGGCTGCTATGTATGCATTCGAAAGTTGTAATAAAATATCCGGATCTTCAGGATATTTTTTTCTCCCTTCTTCAAGAACGGAAACCGCTTTATTAAAATATTCCATTGCTTTTACGCTGTCGGCTTTATTACCTTCGGTTTCGAATTTATTTTTGAATTCCGCACCTTTTCTCGAATATAAATCACCCAACAGTTTGTAGGATTTTGCCGATCCGGATTTATCTTTTAATTTTTCGGCCGTTTTAATTGCGGAATCCATATCACCATAATTGATGTAAGCATAAGCCAAGTTGAGATAAGAATCAAGTGAATCCGGTTCCAAAAGAACCGCCCTTTCGAATTGTTCGATAGAACGGGAGAGCATATCTTTCATACTGTCGGGGGTAGCGGCTTTAACCGATTGATTAAAATAATTCACTCCTTTATTAAATGCGTTTGCCCAATGATACAATTTCGATTCATTAATTTTCTTTTCGAATTTTTTACTGATACTTAACGATTTGTTATAATTTTCAACCATTCCTTGATAATCACCTTCCTCACCAAGAACAAACCCTAAAAGGTAATAGCCTTCGTCGCTTTTAGGATTCTTTTTCACTTCTTTCAGAAGAGCTTCTTTTGCTTTCTTCAGATTTTTTTGTTGAATGTAAAGTTTTGCGCTAGTCAATTCCGTTGAGGAACATTGAAAAGCAACCAACCCGAATAACATCGCTAATAAAACAAGCGAACTAAGAACTCGTTTCATGGACACTCCGTTTTTTTTGAATTTATTAATTAAACTAATAAAAATAACCATAAATTTAACGCATAGTCAAGAAATATTTTACATTCATTTTATTTGTTAATTTTAATGTTAATTATTTTAAATTAATAGAAATAAACAGGACATCCATAAACCAATTGCTTTTACTTGGCAAAAAGAATATTTTTATTTTCAAAAAAAGAGGTAAAATTGAAAACGGAAGAAATAATCAGAGAAGTACCCAAAGTTTTGTTGCACGATCACTTGGACGGAGGTCTACGACCTTCGACAATCATCGAAATTGCAAAAGAAATTAATTACGATAAATTACCAACGGATGATCCCGGTGAATTGGCCGAATGGTTTCACAGAGGAGCAAACAAAGGAAATCTCGTTGAATTTCTTCAGGGTTTCGAACACACTGTTGCCGTGATGCAAACCAAAGAATCGCTTGAACGGGTTGCATACGAAATGATGGAAGACATGAAAAACGATGGCGTTTGTTATGTGGAAACACGTTTTGCACCGGTTCTTCATCTTCAAAACGGTTTACATTACGAAGATGTTGTCGATTCCGTTCTGAAAGGCTTGGAACGTGGAAAAAATGATTTCGGTGTTGGATACGGACTAATACTTTGCGCAATGAGAAATATGACCAATTCACTCGAAATAGCCGAACTTGCAGCCAATTTCCGCTCGAGAGGTGTTGTGGGTTTCGATCTTGCCGGCGAGGAAGGCGGTTATCCCCCGAAAGACCATCTCGATGCGTTCCAATTTATCAAACGTGTGAATTTTAATATTACAATTCACGCCGGAGAAGCATTCGGCAAAGAATCGATTTGGCAAGCAATCCAATACTGCGGCGCTCACCGTATCGGACATGCAACCAGATTAACGGAAGATATTGTCTTCGATTCGAATGGCGAAATTATTGCATTGGGCGAATTGGCGCAATATATTCTTGATCATCGTCTGCCACTCGAAATTTGCCTTCTGAGTAACGTTCACACCGGAGCGATAGATAAACTTGAAAACCACCCTTTCATCAAATTATTCAGAAAGAAATTCAGAGTGTTTTTAAATACAGACGACCGCTTAATGAGCGACACGACCCTTACAAAAGAATATCTTATTGCACAAGAAACATTCGGAATTACCCTGGACGATATAGAAAAACTGAATATCAATGCTATGAAATCCGCATTCATTCATTACGAAGAACGCTTACACTACATTTACAATGTAATAAAACCCGGTTACCAAAAAATGAGGGAAAAATTACTTTCATTACAAAATGTTTAGCAGGAGATTATGAAGAAAAAACTATTCCAAAATTACACTTTCGATTTCGATAAAAACGAAAAAAAGGTTCTCATCAGCTTTTGCAATCAAGCCATCAAACAAATGCAGGGCGACGAACGCTTCTTCAAAGATATTAAGGCTTTCGATTCCATTATTAAAAAACTGGAAAGTGACAAAAACCCGGTTAAACTAACTAAAGATGAAAAAACCAAGCTTGTTTTCCAACTCAAAGAAAATGTAAAATACTTCCGTAAAGAAATGGACAAAAGCTGGTTCATAAAAAAATGGTTGATGAAAAACATGTATAACCAATACACTAATTTATTAACAAAACATTTTGAAAATTAAAATGAGAAAAGTAAAAGCACCAAGAGGAACGGAATTAACATGCAAAGGCTGGATTCAAGAAGCAGCAATGCGTATGCTGATGAACAACTTGGATCCGGAAGTTGCCGAAAAACCGGACGAATTAATTGTTTACGGCGGATCGGGTAAAGCCGCCAGAAACTGGGAAGCTTTCGATGCAATAATCGAATCTTTGAAAAATTTGGAAAATGACGAAACACTTTTAATCCAATCCGGTAAACCCGTCGGAATTTTCAAAACGCACGAAAACGCACCTAGGGTTATAATCTCGAATGCAATGCTGGTACCCGATTGGGCAAACTGGGAAGAATTCCGCCGGTTGGAACGGCTCGGTTTAACAATGTACGGTCAGATGACCGCCGGTAGCTGGATTTACATAGGCACACAAGGGATTCTTCAAGGCACATACGAAACCTTTGCCGAAGTTGCCAGGCAACATTTCGATGGAAGTTTGGAAGGTAAATTTCTTCTAACTGCAGGAATCGGTGGAATGGGGGGCGCCCAACCGCTTGCCGCCACAATGAACGGGGCTGCGTTTTTGGGAATTGACGTCGATATCAGAAGATTGGAAAAAAGAATCGAAACAAAATACCTCGATGTAATTGCAAAAGATCTGGATGAAGCTCTCGAACTGGTATTAAAAGCTAAAGCCGATAAACAACCTCTCTCGGTCGGTTTGGTCGGTAACGCAGGCGAAGTCCTTCCAGAAATTTTGAGAAGAGGGATAATACCGGATGTTCTAACCGATCAAACTTCCGCACACGATACATTAAACGGTTATGTTCCCATGGGTATGAGCTTCGAAGAAGCATTAAAGCTGAGAAAAGAAAATCCCGGGGAATATATAAAACGCGCAAAAGAAACTATAGTTGTACATGTTAAAACGATGCTCGAATTTCAAAAGCGCGGAGCGGTAACGTTCGATTACGGAAATAACATAAGAGGCGAAGCCAAAGAAAACGGGGTTGAAAATGCATTCGATTTTCCAGGATTTGTTCCCGCTTTTATACGCCCGCTTTTTAACGATGGCAAAGGACCTTTCCGATGGGCAGCCCTTTCTGGCGACCCGAACGATATATATGAAACGGATAAAGCGGTAATTGAAACTTTCCCCGAAGATGAAGCACTGGTAAGGTGGATTAAACTCGCGCAAAAGAAAGTCGCATTCCAAGGTTTACCCGCACGAATTTGCTGGCTCGGTTACGGAGCAAGAGCAAAAATGGGTAAAATTTTCAACGACCTGGTTGCTTCCGGAAAAGTTAAAGCCCCGATTGTTATCGGTCGAGACCATCTCGATTGCGGCTCGGTGGCTTCACCTTACAGAGAAACCGAAGGAATGAAAGACGGCAGCGATGCAATTGCCGATTGGCCTATTCTCAATATTTTGATGAACACCATCGGCGGCGCCAGTTGGGTTTCGTTTCATCACGGCGGTGGTGTCGGAATCGGAAAATCGCTTCACGCAGGAATGGTTATAGTTGCCGACGGAACAAAAGAGGCGGAAAAGAGACTGGAACGCGTCCTTACTTACGATCCCGGTACCGGAATTATGCGCCACGCCGATGCCGGATACGAACGGGCAATTAATAATGCTAAAAAATTCGGAATCAAAATCCCGATGTTAAAATAATACTGCTATTTTAACAAAAACTTGGAAGTGTTGCAGAGGCAATATATTTTTAGTTAGTCAATGAAAATTAATTTGTGAGGGAAATAAAATGAAAGTTCTAATTGCGGATAAGTTGCCGGAAAAATATGTACAAAAACTTAAAGATCATAATTTGGAAGTGGTTTTCGATCCTTCACTTGGTGAAAATGACTTGCCCGAAGCAGCCAAGGATGCCGATATACTTGTAGTTCGCTCTACCGTGGTAAATGCTAAAACAATTGAAGAAAGTAATAATTTAAATTTAATTGTTCGAGCCGGAGCAGGATACAACAATATCGATCTTCCCGCTGCAAACAAAAAAGGCGTTTACGTTGCAAATTGTCCCGGTAAAAACGCTATTGCAGTGGCTGAATTGGCAATCGGTCTGATGATTGCACTCGACAGAAAAATTCCCGATAACGTAATCGATTTTAGAAACGGTGTATGGAACAAGGCAAAATATGCCAAGGCAAAAGGATTATACGGAAGAACAATTGCAATTGTTGGAATGGGAAATATCGGCAAAGAGGTTGCGAAGCGTGCCAATGCACTTGGGATGAACGTTTACGGAAAAGATATTTCCAGAATAGAAGGCGTGGCATATAAAGACTTTTCCGAATTCGATAAAGTTCTACCAATTGCCGATGTTGTAACTCTGCATTTGCCAGTTACACCACAAACAAAAAATTTATTTAACGAACAAATGTTCAGCTATATGAAAGAAGGGGCGATTTTTATAAATACTTCGCGCGCCGGTGTGGTTGATGAAGATGCTTTAATAAAAGCGGTCAAAGAAAAAAACTTAAAAGTGGGTCTGGATGTATTTAACGATGAACCCGAAAGTAAAACCGGAAGCGTGAGTTCAAAATTGCAAGAGCTCGAAAACGTTTACGTAACGCATCATATAGGTGCATCCACGGAACAAGCACAAAATGCAGTTGCGGAAGAAACGGTAAAGATAATTCTCGATTATATTAACAGCGGAGTTATAGCCCATTGGGTTAACCGCGCACATTCAACCGATGCGGCTTATCAATTGGCGGTTAAACATTACGATAAACCCGGCGTACTCGCTTCCATTTTGGATGTTATAAGGGAAGGTGAAATTAACATCGAAGAAATGGAAAATATGATTTTTGAAGGCGGACTTGTTGCACTTTGCACTATGAAGTTGAAAAAACCGGCAACCGAAGAAATGCTGGAAGCAATTAGGGAAAACCCGAATGTAATTACGGTTTCACATACTATTGCCAATTAACCGTACATATAGCGGGAAATTTACGAAAGATTAATTTCGGTAATTTCCTTTACTATTCCGTGATAATATGCCAAGCGGAGCAGCTCCGTAAGTCCGGTTATTTCATTATGTGTTATTTCAAAATAAACGGAATCGAAATTGCTCCGTATAAACGATTTTGCTTCGCGTGATAAACCAGATTCTTCCAGAAATTTATTCAAATTATCCTCAACGGTTTCATCAACCTTTTGCTCAAGTTGTGCAATTTCGGTTAAAATGATTTCATGCTTGCTTACCAAAACGAAATTAACGTAAGGATAATCGATAAATTCCGCCACCATTTCCGAAAAGCTGACTCCATTCTCAAAAAGATTGTTCTCAAAATTTTTATTACCAACAACAAGAAAATTCCCTCTATCAAAATCCGGTGTGCCCGTTGTTAACTCGGGCGACAATGAAATACCGAACTTTTCGAGCAGAATAATTTTACTAAGAATAATTTCATTGGTTGTAACATCACCCGTTAAAAAAAGTTTATCCATAATTCGCTGGCTGGGTTTAAAATAAAGAAAAGAATTTGAGAGCGGACCGTCGAATGAAATGCCGATTTTTTTGGATACAACAAGACCTGCATGTTGTAATAAATCGTACGAAGGGATTATGCCCAACTCACTTTTTCCCGATTCCACTTCACTTACAATCATTGCCGGTTGGGTTTCAATAATTTCAAATCTTTCGAAGGCAGATAGGGATTTTGCCAACAAACGTGCAAAAATATTTGGGGGAATGGTCAATTTCATAATAAAAATAAAAAAGCCGCCGTTTCCGGCGACTTTTCAAACTGCTTAAATATTAAATTATCGAATGTTTTTGCTTTTAATTCTTGCCGCTTTACCTGAAAGATTTCTCAGGTAGTAAAGTTTTGCACGTCTAACTTTACCTTCGCGGACAACATCGATTTTTGCAATTTTGGGTGAGTTATATGGAAATATTCTTTCCACTCCAACACCGCTTGAAACTTTACGCACGGTAAAAGTTTTGTTGATGCCGCCGCCTTTTATGCTGATAACATCTCCTTCGAACGGCTGAATTCTTTCTTTATCGCCTTCGATAACTCTTACATGAACTCGAATTCTGTCACCCACATTAAATTTGGGTAAATCGGTTCTAAGCTGTTCTTTAACTAATTCGTTTAAGGTATTCATCACTTCTCCAGTCTATTTATTTTTTTCCAAATTTCCGTATTAATTTTTGATTGTTCTTCTTTCCACTTTTTAATTTCCGCTTCGTTACCCGAAAGTAAAACTTCCGGTACTTTCATTCCTTCGTACTCAGCGGGTCGCGTGTAATAAGGCGGTTCCATTACGTCGCCGTCCATTAAAGAATCGTTCAAAGCCGATTCACTATCGCCGAGCACTCCGGGGATTAATCTGACAACCGAATCGACGATTATTAAAGCGGGGAGCTCACCACCGCTTAAAATAAAATTCCCTATCGAAATTTCATCGGTAGCAAATTTTTCACGGACACGGTCGTCAATTCCTTTATAATGTCCCGCAATTATCATTATATTTTTAGCGAGGGAAAACTTATTAGCCAATTGTTGATTGTAAATTTTACCTCTCGGCGTACAAAAAATAATATGGTCGTATTCCCTCTCTTTCTGTAAACTTTTAATACATTCGAAAAACGGTTCCGGTTTTAGTAACATTCCGGGTCCGCCGCCGTACGGTTTATCGTCTATCTGTTTATGTTTATCGTAAGCATAGTCGCGCAGATTATGCACATGAATTTCAACCAGATTTTTATTTTGTGCCCGTTTTACTATGCTTGTTTGCAAGGGACTTGTCAGCAAATCCGGCACTGCCGATATTATATCAATCCTCATCATTTTCAAACTCAAATTTTTCCGATAAATCTATTCTCTTTTCCTTAATGTTTATTTTATCGATAAATGATTCGACTGCCGGAACAAGTATTTCTTTTCCCTCACTGTTTTTAATCACATAAACATCATTTGCGGGAAGCGAAAGAACATCAATCAAATTTCCAAAGAACTTATTGTTTTTATAAACTTTACATCCCGTCAAATCATGAATGTAAAAAGTATTTTCCGGAAGTTCGATTAATTCGTCTTCCGTAACATAAATTTTCTTACCAACTAAAAAGGAAACATCTTCCGAAGTGTTAAAATTTTTAAACTTAAGAAGAAGCTTCCCTTTTTCTTCAACTGCGTTTTCTATTATAAAAGGATTTTTATCGTTAAAAACATCGATATAAACTTTCAACCCGCTTACAAATCTTCCGGGAAAATCCGTAACAGGTAAAACGGATAAAAACCCTTCTCTTTTCTTATAAACTTCCTTAATTTCCGCAACTAAGTAAAAAGCACTCAATTAAATAACTTAATCAAGTATTTTTAGTATAGCACGTTTTCCTTCTTTAGCTGCAATTGCCGTTAATAGAGTTCTCATCGCTTGTGCAGTCTTACCCTGTTTGCCAATAACTTTCCCAACGTCATCAGCACCGACTTTGAGGGTAAGTTCTATTGTTTTTTCGTTGGGAACAGATTCCTCGATAACTACACTATCGGGATTGTCCACAAGATGTTTTGCAATAAACTCAACAAATTCTTTCATGAGACTCCCTGTAATATGTTAAAAGAAAGAGGGCACTAACAACTAAGTGCGCGAAGAAAAGCTAAAGATTCCGGATTATTCGGATTTTTCATCTCCGGCTTTAACTTCTTCGGAAGCTGTACCCTGTGCTTCCGGAGCGCTACTTTCCTCTTTTTCAACTTTTTCTTCAGGCTCTATTTTAGCTTCTTCCTTAGCTTTTGGTTTTGCTTTTGCCTTTTCCTCAGCCTTTTTAGCTAATTTAGCTTCATGCAGCTTTTTAAGTTCTTCAACTTTTGCATTAATTTCTTCTTCCGTTTTACCACGCTTGGTCATGTCGAATTTCAGTAAAATTCCTTCTTTCGAAAGAATATTTTTAACCGTAGTAGTAGGTTGAGCCCCAACATTTAACCAGTAAAGTGCTCTTTCTTCATTAATTTCCACAGTTGCGGGATCGGTTTTAGGGTTATACAAACCAATTGCTTCAATAAACCGGCCGTCGCGCGGAGCCCTTGCATCGGCAGCAACAACTTTATATACCGGTTGTTTTTTCTTACCCATTCTTCTTAATCTTAACTTAACAGCCAAATTGCTATATCCTCCTATTTATACATTACTAATTAAATTTAAAATTTTTAAAATTGCCAATCATTTTTTTACCGCCTTTCGAAGTAAAGCGCTTCATCATTTTTTGCATTTCGTTATATTGTTTTATAAGGCGATTCACATCTTGAATCGATGTTCCGCTTCCGCGTGCAATTCTTTTACGCCGGCTGCCATTAAGTATTTTCGGTTTTGCCCTTTCCTGCTTGGTCATCGATTGAATTATCGCTTCAACTTTAACCAATTGTTTTTCGTCCACATCGGCATTTTTAATTGATGTGGAAAGTCCGGGAATCATACTCATCAACGATTTTAGCGAGCCCATTTTTTTTATCATTTTAATTTGCTTTAAGAAATCGTCAAAATCGAACTTGTTACTGAGAAGCTTCTTTTCTAAATCTTCCGCTTCTTTTTGATCGATTTGTTGTTGGGCTTTTTCAACAAACGAAACAATATCGCCTTTACCCAAAATTCTTGAAGCCAACCGGTCGGAGTGAAAAACTTCAATGGAATCGAGTTTTTCTCCGAGGCTCACAAACTTAATCGGTTTTTGTACAATTGCCCGGATCGAAAGAGCGCAACCGCCCCTCGAATCGCCATCCAATTTTGTAAGAACAATTCCGTCGAATTCCACGCTGTCGTGAAAAGCCTTTGCGGAATTGACGGCATCTTGACCCGTCATCGAGTCAACTACAAATAACGTTTCGGTCGGATTAACTTTTTCTTTAATCGCGACCACTTCTTGCATCAGCTGATCGTCTACGTGCAAACGACCGGCGGTATCGATAATGATTGTATTAAAATTATTCTCTTTCGCGTAATCCAAAGATTTTCCGGCTATTTGCACCGCATCTTTGGTATCGGGAATCGTAAATACATCGACCCCTATTTTCTTACCCAAAAGCTTTAGTTGTTCCCTTGCGGCTGGGCGGTAAACATCCGCCGCAACAAGAAGAACATCTCTTTTTCTTTCTTTCAAATATTTGGCTAACTTGGCACCGAATGTTGTTTTACCGGAACCTTGCAAGCCAACTAACAAAATAACAGTCGGACCCGAAGGATTCAACCTTAATTCGTTTCCTTCGCGCCCCATTAACTCGGTTAGCTCATCATGAATTATTTTTGTGATGAGCTGCCCCGGAGTTACCGAAGCCAATACTTCTTTACCAAGTGCCCGTTCTTTTACTTCTTCGATGAAGTTTTTGGCAACTTTGTAATTTACATCGGCATCTAAAAGAACTCTTCTTATTTCCCTTAACGTATCGGAAATATTTTTTTCCGTAATTCTGCCCTGACCGGTAACTTTTTTCAGGGCTTTATCGAATTTTAGTGTCAGATCCTCGAGCATAATATCCAATATTTATAAAAAATAACAAATTCCCAATAATTTTCAAACAATTTTATGCTTCTTTAAGTGCATTTGCACCGGATACAATTTCAATAATTTCTTTGGTAATTGAAGCTTGCCGTTCTTTATTATATTTGATTTGGAGCGTTCTTATCATTTCTTTCGCATTTTCGGTTGCCATATCCATAGCGGTCATTCTCGCACCAAGTTCGGCTGCATAAGATTCAAGCAATATACGCCACATAGAAGCATTTAAATATTTCGGCATCAAGGAATTAATTATACTTGCTTTATCCGGTTCGTATATAAATTCCACATGCTTTTTATGAACTTGTTCGGTTTCCTCCTCCCTCTTTATCGGAAGCAGCTGTTCGATTACCACATTTTGTTGTATTACGGATTTAAATTCATTGTAAACTACAATCACTTTATCAATTTCACCGGTAACGAACCTGTTGACAAGATTTTTCATGAAACCGGAGACGAAATCGAATTTGAGCGAAGAAAACAATCCGTTATATTTTTCAGCAATATTGTAAGGCAAACGGTTGAAATAATCGCCCCCTTTCTTGCCCATGCAATACAAATCGATATCGGAACTGCCAAGAAGGTTGGAATATTCTGTTTCCAACATTTCTTCGACGGTTCTTATAACGTTCATATTAAATGCGCCGCACAATCCTCTATCGGATGTAACAACCAAAACGGCAAGTTTTTTCAATTCCCTTTGCTCCAGCAATGGATTCGAAAAATCTTTTTCGGCGCTTAACAAATGATGTAATACTTCCGAAATTTTCCTGGAATACGGGCGTGCGTTAATAATGTTTTCTTGTGCCCTGCGCAACCGGGCAGCAGCAACCATTTTCATGGCTTTTGTAATTTGCTGCGTGTTTTGAACGCCGACAATTCTTCGTTTTATTTCTCTTAATGTTGCCATACGGTTTTTGTTTTTTTAATAAAATAATACCGGAACGTACGGCTCCGGCATTATGTATTTCAACAATTATCTAATTTACTTGCTTGCTTTGAATTTTGCAAGGAATTCGTCTCCCGCTTTTTTCAGAAGATTTTCCGTTTCTTCGCTTATTACTTTTTCTTTTTTAATATTCTCATAAATTTGAGGATACTTCAAATCGATATATTCATGAATTTCTTTTTCAAATCTTTTAACATCTTCAACCGCAATATCTTCAAAGTAATCGTTTGTTCCAAAGTAAATACTTACCACTTGTTTTTCAACGGGTACGGGAGCAAATTGTCCTTGTTTAAGTAATTCCACAAGTCGTGCACCTTTTGCCAATGTTCTTTGAGTTGCCTTATCCAAATCGGAACCGAATTTGGCGAAAGCTTCCAGTTCACGATATTGAGCCAAATCCAATTTAAGCGTACCGGCAACTTTTTTCATAGCTTTAATTTGGGCATTACCACCAACACGGGATACACTGATACCAACGTTGATAGCAGGGCGAACACCGGCGTTGAATAAGTTCGGTTCCAAGTAAATTTGTCCGTCGGTAATGGAAATTACGTTCGTCGGGATGTAAGCCGAAACGTCACCTTGTTGTGTTTCAATAATTGGCAGAGCCGTAAGACTTCCGCCGCCCAAATCATCACTCAGTTTCGATGCTCTTTCCAAAAGTCTGGAATGCAAATAGAAAATATCACCCGGATATGCTTCGCGGCCGGGAGGTCTTCTTAAGAGCAACGACAATTCACGGTAAGCTACCGCTTGTTTGGAAAGGTCATCGTAAACAACAAGTGCATGTTTACCGTTATCCCTAAAAAATTCACCCATGGTTGCACCGGCGTAAGGGGCAATATATTGTAACGGAGCCGGATCCGATGATGATGCGGAGATAACCGTTGTAAATTCCATCGCACCGTGCTCTTCCAGTTTTGCAACAACTTGCGCTACAGTAGAATTTTTTTGACCAACTGCAACATACACACAATATACCGGTTCAATTCCCAATTCTTTGGCTTCTTCGGTGTGGGTATATTTTTGATTTATGATTGTATCGATAGCAACCGCAGTTTTACCGGTTTGTCTATCACCAATTATCAACTCCCTTTGTCCGCGTCCAATCGGAATCATTGCATCAATAGCTGTTATTCCGGTTTGAAGCGGTTCTTTTACAGGTTGCCGCTGAATTACACCGAGTGCTTTTCTTTCAATAGGCATATATTTCTCTGATTGAATGGGCCCTTTTCCGTCAAGGGGTTCACCAAGCGGATTGATAACCCTGCCCAGGAAATTTTCGCCTACCGGCAGCGATGCTACACGTTTCGTACGTTTTACGGTATCACCTTCCTGGATTAAATTGCTATCGCCGAACAGCACGCAACCGACGCTGTCTTCTTCCAAGTTCAACACCATTCCAATTACATTGTTCGGAAATTCCACGAGCTCGCTTGCCATAACTTGTGAAAGCCCGTAAACCCGTGCGATACCGTCACCAACCGAAAGAACCGTACCGACGTCGTAAACGTCAACTTTGCTATCGAAACCTGTTAGTTGTTTTCTTAATATGGATGAAACTTCCTCTGGTCTAACTCCGGTCATTTCGTTTTCCTTAATTTTTAATTTTAGTTAAGTAAAAATTCTTCTTTCAAAAATTTGTTCCTTAATAACTCCAGTTGATGAACAACGGAAGCGTCAAGAACCGTATCACCTACTCTAACGGTAAAACCACCGATTAATGTTGGATTAACTTTATATTGCATCCGGACGTCTTTTTGAAGATATCCGGTCAATTTGCTTTTGATTTCCGATTTTTGTTTTTCATTCAATTCGAAAGCGCTGGTAATGAGAACTTTCACTATATTCATTTTATCGTCTCTGAGTTCCATAAATCTTTTCAAAATATCGAACATAACTTCGTCTCTGCCTTTCTTTACAACAAAAAACAAAAATTCCAGGGAATCGGAGCTTACTTTACCGCCGAAAATTTCACGGAGAATGTTGATTTTTTTCTCTTCGGAAAGAATTGGGTTGGAAATGGCAACCCTTAATTCTTTTGAAGAATCGAACGTGTTATAAATTAACTCCATATCTTTTGCAACAGCATCGAATGTGTTTTTCTCTTCGCTTGCTTCAAGCAAAGCATTGGCATATCTTGTTGCAATTGTAAAGTTACCCATATTAACCTTTAGTTATATCTTCAATATATTTTTCAACCAATCTGGCATTAGCTTCTTCGTCCAGTTTTTCTCTGATAATTTTCTCGGCGGCACCAACCGCTATTTCGGCAATTTGAGTTTTAAGGTTATTGAAAGCTTCTTGATTTTTTCTTTCAATCTCAGCCGACGCATCTTGAATTAATTTCTTAGCTTCGGCTTTGCTTTCTTCAAGAATTTGTTTTTTCAAATTTTCGGCATACTCTCTACCTTGATCAATAATTTTCTGAGCTTCTTCTTCGGCGCGAGCTAAATTTTGTTTGTTTTTTTCATACAGCTCTTCGGCTTCCTTTCTCGCCTTTTCCGCTTTTTCAAGGGAATCACGAATAAAATTCTCCCTTTCATTAAGCGAATTGAGAATAGGTTTCCAAGCCATTTTTTTCAAGACCAAGAAAAGGAAGATGAACGTTATGGTAGTCCAAATTATAACCCCGGGATTAATATCCAACGGGCTACCGCTTCCTTCTCCTCCACTTGAAAGAGCCAACAAGGCATAATTTAAAATTGAAGCCATTTATCAATTTCCTTACGATTTAATTATTAAGAGTAAAACAAAGTTTTACTTTAATGCCAATAAAATACAGATAACCAACGCAAACAGCGCAATACCTTCGATAAGAGCAGCAGCAATAATCATAGAAGTTCTGATATCGCCGGATGCTTCGGGTTGGCGTCCACTTGCATCCATTGCCGAACTTGCCAATTTACCGATACCCAAACCGGCACCAATTACCGCTAGACCGGCACCAAAACCAGCTGCTAAAAATGCGTAATCCATTTACTTCCTCCTTAATGATATTTTGTTTTTTATATTAGTTTAATTAATGTTCTTGATGTACAGCCATCCCGATAAATAGAGATGACAAAATTGTAAAAATATAAGCTTGAATAAGTGCTACCAATACTTCCAATAAATTTATGAATAAAGCAAAACCAATTGATACGGGTGCAACCGCATAAGATTTAAGTATAAATATCAAACCGATTAAAGCCATTATTACAACGTGTCCGGCCGTCATATTTGCAAAAAGCCTCACAGCAAGTGCAAACGGTTTTGTAAACAAACCGAGAATTTCAACAACGAACATAATTGGCAACAACCATAATGGAATACCGTGCGGCATTAATCCTTTAAAATATCCGATAAATCCGTTTTTGATAATTCCGCCAATTTGGATTACAAAGAAGGAAAACGTTGCCAAAGTTGCTGTTACGGAAATATTGCTCGTTGCGGTTGAACCGTATGGGAAAAGTCCCAAAAAATTGCATGTTAAAATAAAGAAAAATACCGTAAGCAAATACGGTAAAAACTTTTCATAACCTGAACCGATAGTAGGTTTAACAATTTCGTCACGGACAAAAACCACAAGTATTTCAACAAAATTAGCCAAACCTTTGGGTACAATCGATTTTTTGTAAGATTTAGCAACCGCTGAAAAAATCAATATCAAAATAATTGCGGCAAGCCACATAAAAACAACATGTTTGGTGATGGAGATATCCATACCGAACAAATGAATTTCGGGTAAATGAACTACTCCGAAAGGTGAAAAATCGAGCTCTCGTGCATCCAGAACATGGTGCATCATCCAACCGGCGTCGTTGCCGCCTTGTGCCGCATTGTGTACAGAATCCGCAATTACTTCTTCAACGTTATATGCCATATTAGTCTGTTTGGTTTTTTATAACTTTTTTATTTACAATAATATATCCTACTTCCAAAGAAAGTAGAATAAAATAAATTAAAAAGAATACTAATATAAAAGCATATTTATCAATTTTCAAGAATTTTATTATGAGAGCAATCGATATGAGTAAAAAAATCATCCTCAAACCAATTCCCCCAAGGTTAAAAACTACAAATTTATTTGAGGATTGACCTATTGATTTTTTAAATAAGAAATAAGCGGCAAACAAATTGATTAAATTAAGCAACCCGGCATAAAGCGAAGCTTCTACTGCATAGGAAGATATTATATTATTATAGTATAACACCGCCACTGCAATGTAAGTGACAATGAAAGTAAGGATCATACTATTCTTTATGCTTTTCACTTTTCTTCTTTCTATTTAATTCCAACGTAGTCTTAATAAAATTATACAAACCGGCAGCCCCACCCAAAAAAGAAAATAAAATAGTGAGCACTGGGTATAATCCGTATTTTTCATCGAGCCAGTTTCCCAAAAAGAACATGAGCACAATGGTTGCCGCCAATTGGGTACCTAATCCAAGGTATGGTCCTATATCCCTATATGTTTGAAAAAGATTATTTTTGGTTTTCCGGTACATTCTTGTCATCCGGCTTGGGAGCCGACTTAAATTGAGAAGAGCCGCTCATGGAACTTTTTCCGTCGAATTTGGCGCCTTCTTCAATTACCAGAACTTTTGTAAAAATATCGCCTTTAACATTCGAACTGGCTTCCAATACAAGTTTGGATTCGGCATTAACGGTTCCTTCCACTTTGCCGCTTATTACCAAATTATTGGCTTTAATTTGTCCTTTTACTTCGGAACTTTCGCCCAGGGTTAAATTACCGTTGATTATTACATCACCAACAACTTTTCCGTCTATTCTAACATTCCCCTCGCTGGTAATTTTTCCTTCTATTTTTACCCCACTACTTAAAATGCTTACATCTTCCGATGGAGATGAGTTCATTTCTCTTCTTAAAGCCATAATTCACTCCTTTTTAGTTAATAAATATTTTTCGGGATCTACAACTTTCCCGTTTTTCCATATCTCGAAATGTAAATGGGGTCCTGTTGTATTAAATCCTGTATTACCGCTCAACGCAATTGTTTCGCCTTGCGTAACATAATCCCTTTCGGTTTTCAATAAAACGGAACAGTGTTTATAAACCGTAATATAACCTTCGGAATGTTGAATAATTATTTTATAGCCGTCACCAGAAGTATAATCGGCAAATATAACAATTCCTCCGGCACTTGCAAATACTGGCGTACCGGTTTTGACCGCAAAATCAATTCCAAGATGTCCTTTCGCCGGATTAAATTCATTAATAACGAAACCTTTCGTTGGTTTGATAAACAAAATGGATTTTTGAAGACGGCTTTCCCCGTAAAAATATTTGTCAATCAAGTGCTTGAAAACCTTAAATATATTTCCCTCAGGGGGTATTTTTCCGTCATCGGTTTTTCTTAACGAATCCAAAACCGCTTTGCTCGAATCGGTTGTATCGATGCCTGCCAAAATAATTGCATACCTCAATTTTTGATTTGTTGAAGAAATTCTTTCCAATTCCTTCGTCAATATTACCAATTTGTTTTCCAATACTTTTATTTGTTCCGCTTGTTTTTCCAATTCCTTATTTTCATATAACAAAGCCAGTTTTCTGACCGGAGTAAAAATAAAAAGTATTGACATCACTATAATCAGAAGAACAGAATAAATAAATGCAACTGAAAACAATTGTTTGAATGTATATTTATACTGCTTGGTTGAACCTTTAACATTCAACCTTGTGATGAAAAACGTCGTTTTAAAAATATCTTTGATATCTTTTTTATTCATACCGGTAAAATTTTATTTTCAAATATAATAAGAATCCCGATAGATTTTTCGGAGGGTGTTCAGTTTTTTTTCAATATTTCATTTGCTTTATTTAGAACTGCGGATGGCAAAAGTTTATTTCCACAATCGAATGTGTTTATTGGGCACTTGGCACGACCGTGAATTCCGCAGGGTTTGCAGTCCAAATCGTCGTAACTCAAAAATGAACTTTTTCCGTTATACGGATAAAATCCGAAATCTGCAACCGTTGAGCAATAAAGGGTAAGAACCGGGATATCGGCACACATGCCCAAATGCGTGGGAGCGCTGTCGTTACAGATTAATAATTTACATTTCTTTAATATTGAAACCGATTGCATCAACGAAAGTTTACCGGCAAGATTAAGTACCTTTTCCGGAACTGTTGTTTTCTTCCTAATATTCTCACATAAATCTTTATCTTCCCTGCCACCAATTAAAATAATTTTATATCCTTGGTTGCTCAGACCGTTAATAACCCCGGCATAATATTGATCCGGATATTTTTTGGTTTCCCAAACGGAACCCGGTGCAACTGCTATCAATTTCTCTTCGTCGGATATTTCCAAATCTGCGAATGAACCATCCGTCTCCGGTTTACATTCGGGCAGAATCTTCCAATTATTCATAAAATAATCGTCTTCCAGCAAGGAAAGATTTCTTCGTACTTCGTGAAAATCCTTTCTGTATTTGATTTTCTTTGAATAAACAAAAGACAAAGATGCAATATCGAATCCACTTTTGTTTTTTGCGCCGCTCAACATAACAATAAGAGAAGTACGGAACGAACGGTGGGGGGAAAACAAAAAACCGTAGTTGTTTTTTCTTATCGATAAAGCAAACTGGACTGTTTTAATAAAAGACCTGTGCTGTTTTTTTTTATCCAATATAAAAATTTCATTCACATAAGGAGAAGAATCGAAAATCTCTTTTGTGGCAGGTGTG
>JALSTB010000009.1 GCA_026983955.1 Melioribacteraceae bacterium | reverse complement strand
ATTAAAACAAAGTTCCGGCATTGCTATAAAATACCGTAATAAATCATCGAAAATGAATCGGTATATGTTAAAATATAATTCTCAATATAAAACAACTTTTTCGGAAACATTAATATACCTAAAACTTGATATTAATAAAATACGGTAAAATTATTTGTGGTTATGGAAATCAACGAAACGGATATCATATCGAATTTAAAATTGTTGGGGAAAAATGGGAAATTTCCATACGGTAACAAGGAATTTCTCGGTTTATTGTCCAAACTTTTCGACGCCGCCAAAATTGGCGTGGAAATAACCGATAACACGGGAAAATTCGTTTGGGTCAATTCCGCATTTTCAAAACTGACGGGATACACCGCCGGTGAAATAACCGGTAAAAACGGAAGTATTCTCAAATCGGGTAAGCACGGGAAGGTATTTTATGAAAATTTGTGGAAAACAATTTTGAGCGGAAATGTATGGCAAGGTGAAATTTTAAATAAACATAAAAACGGTAGCTATTATTTTGTTAAAGAAACAATAGTTCCGCTGACCGGTGAAAATGACGAAATAACTTATTTCATTGGAATCAAACAGGATATTTCCGCTTGGAAAAAAGCGGAAGAAGCTCTTAACGAATCTTATATAAAATACGAAGAGCTTGCTTATATCGTTAATGAAAGTCCGGCTATCGGTTTTCTGTGGAAAGCCGACGAAGGAATGCCCGTGGAATTTGTTTCGGATAATATCCGGCAATTCGGTTACACTCCCGGCGATTTTTACACGAATAAAATTTCCTTTGTCGATATAATTTATCCCAAAGACCGGAACAGAATAATCGAGGAGTTATATCACAAAGCACTTGTGGGTGAAGAAAAATATAAACAAACTTTCAGAATTTTAACCGCTGAAAAGGAAGTAAGATGGGTTGAAAATTATATTTCCGTCCGGCACGGCAAACACGGATTGATAACTTATTTTCAAGGTGTAATTCTCGATATAACCAGCAGACGCAAAGCGGAAAAAGAAGCCAAGCTCAAATTCGACCAACTTGTGCAAGCCGATAAAATGGTTGCTTTGGGAACGCTGGTTGCCGGGGTTGCCCACGAAATCAACAATCCGAATAATTTCGTCATGTTGAATATCAATCTGATTGAAAAAACATGGTATAACATTTTACCCATTCTTGACGATTATTACAGAAGAAACGGTGATTTTTATGTGGGAAACCGCTTGAAATATTCCAAAATTAAGGAATCGATGCCTAAAATATTGAACGGAATTAGCGAGGGCACAAAAAGAATAAAAAACATCGTTAACGAACTAAAAGAATTTTCGGGCAAAGAATCGTCCGACGCCAATCAAGAGGTGGATGTTAACCAAGTAATTGAAAGGGCGATTAATTTAACGAAAAACTTGATTAACAAATCAACCGAAAACTTTTCGGTCGATTTTGCACCCGGTTTGCCATTGGTGAAAGGAAACAAACAGAGATTGGAGCAAGTGGTTATAAATTTAATTGAAAATGCTTGCCAAGCATTGCGCAACAATTCCGAAAGGATTTACGTTGCCAGCGGATATTCGAAAAATGAAAATTCGGTTATGATAATTGTTGCCGATGAAGGCGAAGGAATGCCGCAATCGATGATTAAAAAAATTAAAGATCCCTTTTTTACAACCAAAAGGGAAAAAGGCGGTACGGGTTTAGGACTTGCAGTATCGAGCAGAATAATTTCGGCACATAAAGGAAGATTGAACTTTGAGTCGGAACCGGGTAAAGGAACAAAAGCGATAATTAAATTACCGGCTATTAATGAAACGGGAAACGAATTAAAATGACAGAAGAAATGATTTTTCCTAAAAATCCGATTTTACTTGTAGATGATGAAGAATATTTGCTTCAGTCATTTGAGTTAACTTTAAATGATAACGGGATAAATAACATAATCACCGTATCGGACAGCAGAAAAGTGGAAACCGTTCTGGACAAAAATGAAATTACCTCGGTGTTCCTCGATCTTTCGATGCCACACATAAGCGGAATCCAATTACTCGATAAAATCAAACAAAATCATCCTCAAATTCCGGTGGTAATTATCACGGGCGATAACGAACTGGAAACTGCGGTTAAATGTATGAAAATGGGCGCTTTCGATTACATTGTAAAACCGGTTGAAGAGAGTAAACTTGTAAGCACCGTAAAAAGAGCAATTGAATTGAGAGACTTAAGAAGTGAAAACGAAAAACTTAAAAGCAGTTTGATAAGCAACGAATTACAAAATCCGGAAGCATTTGAAGAAATAATTACTGTTAACGCGAAGATGCGCTCCATATTTCAATACATGGAAGCAATTTCAAATACAACCGAACCAGTTTTAATTACCGGTGAAACCGGAGTGGGAAAAGAATTAATTGCAAAAGCCATGCATAAACTTACCGGGAGGAAAGGACAATTCGTTACAACGAATGTGGCGGGTTTAGATGACCAAATGTTCACCGATACGTTATTCGGTCACAAAAAAGGAGCGTTTACCGATGCGAACCAAGACCGCCCCGGTCTTATCGAAAAAGCAAAAGGAGGAACACTCTTCCTCGATGAAATAGGCGATTTGAGTTTGCTCTCTCAAGTTAAACTTTTGAGACTGCTCCAAGAAAAGGAATATTATCCGCTCGGTTCCGATGAACCCAAATTTTCCGATGCCCTGATAATTGCCGCAACAAATAAAAATCTCTACACGCTGCAAGAAGAAGGGAAATTCCGTAAAGATTTATATTACCGCCTGAACGTTCACCATATCAATCTGATTCCGCTGCGGGAAAGATTGGACGATTTGCCGGTGTTAGTCGATTATTTTATGGAACAAGCGGCTAAACTTTTCGGTAAGAAAAAACCTGCTTATCCGCCCGAGTTGATTAAATTACTTTCAACCTATCATTTCCCGGGAAATATTCGTGAACTGCAAGCAATAATTTTTAACGCCGTAAGCGTGCATAAATCCGGTATTTTGCCGCTTAGGCCATTTTACGAAAGTATAGAAAGGAAACAAGAGGATTTCGATGAAAATGAAATTAAAAACCTGCACAAGGTTTCTTTTTCTGAACAATTGCCCACGATAAAGGAATTGACAAACGAATTAATCAAAGAAGCAATGAAACGTGCGGGAAATAATCAGAGCATAGCCGCAAAAATGTTGGGGATAACAAGGCAGGCGTTGAACAAAAGATTATTGAATATGCAAGGATTTCAATCGCCTTCAAACGGTAAAAATTACTATTTCAGCAATTAATTATTGATAAATTAGGTAAAGTTTCATAGTTTGAATTTCGTCTTCTGCCAAAGATTTTAATTTTGCCAGAATCCTTGTGGAGTTTTTATGAATCGATGTTATTTTGCCGTACTCATGCTGGTTGTGTTTGCAAACATAACCATTGCGCAAAAATTAAACGGGCAACAGAGGGCATTTAACAATACTCTTGTTCTTTCACTTGGCGGAGGACTTTCGCAAGGACAAACAGATTACCTCAATACCGAATACGGTGTGCATGCATTCGGCTCGGCGGAATATTTTTTCAGCACTTCAACCCGCCATATTTTCGGATTAAAACTCAGCGGTGCTTACAGTCAAATTGAAGGGGAATTCAATTTGGTTGACGCTCCCAAAAAATATAAAAGCGATTTATATTACGGTGGATTCGGATTTACATACAATTATGCAATCGAAAACAGATTTTTCCCTTTTATTTACGGCGGAATTTCATACCAGTTTTTCTTTCCCAATGTTTTCGGGGCTGACAGAACACCACGGAATCCGCTGGTGGAATTGGATAAAAACAAAACCTCACTCTCGTTCGATACGGATTTGGGAATTAGATTTCTGGTGAGCGATAACATTAGTTTGGTTACCGGCGTATCGATGCATTTTATGTCAACCGATAATGCAGACTATCTGGTGGTTGACGGTTCACACAACGATTTTTATATGAACGGTTTTGTCGGAATTTCACTTTCTCTGTTTACCGTTAAAGACAGCGACGGCGACGGACTGTACGATAATAATGATAATTGCCCGGACCAAGCTGAAGATTTCGACGGTTATATGGATACAGACGGCTGTCCCGATAAAGATAACGATCACGACGGCATTCCCGATATTGACGATGCTTGCCCGAATCAAGCCGAAGATTTCGACGGATATATGGATACAGACGGTTGTCCCGATTTGGATAACGATAAAGACGGAATACCCGATAATAAAGATTTATGTCCGGACGACCCGGAAGATAAAGACGGATATGAAGATACAGACGGTTGCCCCGATTTGGATAACGACAAAGACGGAATTTTGGATAATGTTGATAAATGTCCGAACGAACCCGAAACGTTTAACGGTTTCGAGGATACCGACGGCTGCCCGGACGTTGTGCCCGTAACAAAACCACCGGTAGAAAAAACGAAAACCAAACCGAAAAAAGACAAGGTTGTAAAAGAAAAGAAGAAAAGAGAAGATTTATCCGCAAAAGCTCCGGGTCAGTTTTTATTACATGGCGAAGTTACATTTTTGGGTAAAACGGCTACCATCCGGAGGGAAGCATACAAAGAGCTTGACAAAATTGTTAAAATTATTAAAAAATATCCTTCAACCAAATGGCGGATTGAAGGGCACATGGATAACCAAGGAAATCCTGAAAAAATCCGTTCACTTTCGGCTAAAAGGGCGCAAGCGATTTTAAATTATTTTGTTTCCAAAGGTTTGCCCGCCTCGCAGTTCCAAGCAGTGGGAATGGGCGATTCGGTACCAATTGCAAGTAACTCTTCCGCATACGGCAGAATGAAAAACAGAAGAATTGTTATCAGAAGAATAAGATAACATTTTGCAGCAGCGGATAAATATTTGCCCAATAAATTCAAAAGCAAAATACGGTTCTTTCTCGGTAAAAAGTAACCGTTAATCCATTAGCTTTGCCGTTTCCCGGTTTAATGTATTGAAAATCTTTATAATTTTTGCATTACGCTCTAATTTTATTTCAGGTAAATATCCACACTTGTAAAGTTCATCAAACCATTAATTAATAAAAATATAAGTTTAAAACAAATTTGAAGTTATTAATGCAAAAATATATCTGAACTTTACGCTTTACGGCTGATTACAAATTTTCAAATTCCCCTATTTTTATTTAACTTTATATGATATTAAGAAAAGCAATAAGTCCGGTTTAACGGATAAACAACAATATGAGAAAGTCGGAAACTACAAATCCCGTTCTCCGGGAAGAAGATGTAAATTTTGAAAAATCATTGCGCCCCAAAAAATTTGATGATTTTGTAGGGCAACGGAAGATTACGGACAACTTGAAGGTTTTCATTGGTGCTGCGTTAAAGCGTGGTGAAAGTTTGGATCATGTTCTGCTTACCGGTCCGCCGGGATTGGGAAAAACCACATTGGCCCACATAATAGCTAATGAAATGGGGGTTAAATTAAAAATAACATCGGGACCCGTGCTTGAAAAGCCCGGTGATTTGGCGGGAATATTAACCAATCTGGAAGAAAATTCGGTTCTCTTCATCGACGAAATCCACCGGCTCAGTCCCGTGGTTGAAGAATACCTTTACTCCGCAATGGAAGATTTTAAGTTGGATATAATGATCGATTCCGGACCCAGCGCCAGAACAGTGCAAATTAAATTGCCGCCTTATACTTTGGTTGGAGCAACTACCCGTGCCGGATTGCTTACCGCACCCTTGAGAGACCGCTTCGGAATTAAATCGCGCCTCGATTATTACGACAGCAGTTTGATTAAAAAAATCGTAATTCGTTCTTCTAAAATTTTGAATATTAAAATTGATGACAATGCCGCTGAAGAATTGGCAAAACGTTCGCGAGGCACACCGCGTATAGCAAACAGATTGTTGAGGCGAACACGGGACTTTGCAGATTTCGAAGATAAAGATACAATCGATATTGAAATAGCGCGGAAAGCCTTAAAAGCTTTGGAAGTGGATGAATTCGGATTGGATGAAATGGACAAGGAAATTATTTTAACGATTATCGAAAAATTCAAGGGCGGACCCGTCGGTTTGAACACTCTCTCCGTCGCAGTAAACGAAGATCCGGGAACTATTGAAGAAGTTTATGAGCCGTTTTTAATTCAACAAGGTTTTATTCAACGGACACCGCGCGGAAGGGAAGCAACCGATTTGGCCTACATCCGTTTTAATAAACAAAGAAAAAATAATATTTCAAACGAACAATCTCTTTTTGATTAAAACTTAAAATGATAAAATTAAACGATATTATCTTCGATAATGCAAAACCCTTAGTTTTAATAGCCGGACCTTGTGTGGTGGAATCCGATGAAATTACTTTCCGGACCGCTGAGGAAATTAAAAAAATAACGGAAGAATTGAATATTCCGTTTGTCTTTAAGTCGAGTTACAAAAAAGCAAACAGAACAAGTATTAACTCGTTTACCGGACTTCCCACACAAGAAGCGCTCGGAATATTAGCCGGTGTGAAAGAAAAATTCGATGTACCGGTTTTAACCGATGTTCATACAGTGGAGGAGATTGATGATGCCGCCCGGGTTGCCGATATATTACAAATTCCCGCATTCCTTTGCAGACAAACGGAATTGCTGGTTGCTGCCGGAAAATCGGGTAAAGTAATTAATGTTAAAAAAGGTCAATTCCTTGCACCGGAAGATATGAAATACGTTGCCGAGAAAATCGAATCGACCGGCAACGGAAAAATTTTATTGACCGAACGCGGCACAACATTCGGTTATCACAATTTGGTTGTGGATATGCGCTCGATTGAAATTATGAAAGAGTTGGGTTATCCCGTTGTAATGGATGCAACACATTCGGTGCAAATGCCAAGCAGCGGTAATGTTACCGGCGGTCAACCCAAATTTATTCTTCCGCTTGCAAAGGCGGCAACTTCACTGGGTATTGCCGCTCTCTTTTTGGAAGTTCATCCTGAACCGGAAAAAGCATTGAGCGATGCGGGTAGTCAATTGCCCCTTGCCGATCTTAAAAATCTTTTAATAAATGTAAAAAAAATTGATATGGTTGTTAAAAAATATGAATGACTTGAAGGAAAGATTAAAAAATATAAAACTTGTTCTTTTTGATTTGGATGGTGTTCTTTTGCATAATGATAACGATCACACAAGAATTGACAATATTGCTTTGGCTGTCCGGGATTTCGCAAAAAAAGTTAAAGAATACGGAATGACGGTTGGAATTATCACAGGCAGATACGAAGATGAAATTACCTCCAGATTGTCTAAACTTAAAAATATTAGAGTTTTAACATCATCAATAGACAAAGTTTCTTTGGCCAAGCAACTTTTGGAAGAATTTAATCTGGACTGCAAAAACGTTTTTTATATCGGTGATGATTTGTTCGATATCCCGTTGTTAAAAAATTGTGCAATAAGTGCCGCGCCACCCAATGCAAAAAGGGAAGTAAGGAGAATAGTGGATTACATCACCCGAAACGAAAAAGCGGAACCGATGTTGGATGAACTATACGAATTTTTAACTCAAGGTAAATAAATTCAAATGCAAAACGAACCCGCATTTCCCCGTAAACTGAACGAAATTGAAAAACAATTGCTTTTTTCGTTGCTTCCGGCGGAAAGAAACGGTTACCGTGAGTACAGGGAAAAAATTGAAAATTATTTTGTGCTTGGTTACGGAAGATTTGGAAACGGAAATCTGATTTTGGGGAATGAAGATGATGAAATCGATTTAACAATGCCGTCCGCACCAGTGTTCGCCGTTGGAAATATACTGACCTCCGCAGGCGATGTGTATATCGTAATTCATGAAGAGTTTGAAAATCAAATAGAAATTGATTTTTCAAATCCGGATATTTTAAACTCAACCGGCATTAAATTATTATCGTCGTGGAGTTATTCCACATGGAAACCGGGGATGAAAAATCCTGCAAATAAAGAGAAGCTGAGGGAAATTCACATCGTTAAGAATGCACTTGTTGTTGCAATTTCACAATCGGATAAAAAAATTTGGGTGTTCGTAAAGAACAGCGGGGTAAACCATTTTATTCCGGTTACCAAATTTTATGACGAATTGATGAGAATAAAAGGGGAGAAAGATCCCAAAATTGCATTGGATGCATCGAGGTTTTTTACACATTTGCATTCTTACTCCGACGAACTGATTGCGAGGGCATTTCTTGTTTACAATAAATACTGGAAAAAACTTGAAATCGATTCCACAAACTTTGAAAAAAAGAATAAACCCAAAAGAACATTTTTAAAATTATTCAATCGAGGGAAAAGTGTCTGAAGAACAAATTATTTCCAAGGGGAAAAAAGTTGTTACAATTGAAGCCAAAGCAATTAGAGAGTTGGCCGACCGTATTAACGGACGTTTTGTGGAAGCCGTAAAATTGATTTACGAAACCAAAGGAAGGGTAGTTCTTACAGGCATGGGTAAATCGGGTTTAATTGCACGGAAAATAGTAGCCACGTTAAATTCGACCGGTACGCCATCAATATATATGCATCCTACCGACGCATTGCATGGGGATTTGGGAATGGTGCGGAAGGAAGATATTGTAATTATTATTTCAAAAAGCGGAAACACCGAAGAACTTATAAATTTGGTAATTATGCTTAAACGCCTTAACACAAAACTGATTGGAATGTTGGGAAACGGTAATTCGAAACTTGCCCGCTCATGCGATATTGTTTTGGATATCGGAGTGAAAGAAGAAGCATGTCCGTACGATTTGGCGCCTACGGCTTCAACAACCAGCGCTTTGGTTATGGGCGATGCTCTTGCCGTTGCCGTATTGGAGTTGCGCGGTTTTACCGCAGAAGATTTTGCCGTCTTACATCCCGGCGGTAGCTTGGGTAAAAGACTTTCCCTCAAAATTTCCGAAATTATGTACACCGGCGACGACTTGCCGGTTGTGAAAGAAAATACAAGTTTGCGCGATGTAATAATTGAAATCAGCTCCAAACGCCTCGGAACAACTTGCGTGGTGGATGAAAATTTTAAACTTAAAGGTATTATTACCGACGGTGATTTGCGAAGGTTGTTAAACAAAACGCTCGATATCAAAAATATTGTAGCAAAAGATGTAATGACTACCAATCCAAAAACCATTGATCCGGATTATTTGGCATCTTTTGCCCTTCAGCAAATGGAAAATTTTAACATCACTTCACTTATTGCAATTAACGGTGAACAACAGCCCGTCGGTATTGTACATCTACACGATTTGGTAAAATTGGGTTTGCAAAGCAGATGAAAAAAGCAGCATTACTTTTTCTTACCGTATTTTTATTCTCCGCATGCGGTGAAGAAAAATTTAAACCTCAAATAGATGCAACTTTAAGCGCTGGGCAAATTCCTGTGCAGGAAAGTTGGGATACGAAAATCGTTTTCACTGAAGACGGCAAAACCAAGGCAGTGCTTTACTCCGATCATATCCGGGCTTATGAAGACAGAAACGTAAAAATTCTCGAGGGTGTTAAAATCGATTTTTACAATAAAGAAGGAAACGTAAGTTCCACACTAACTTCCAAACGGGGAAGAATAAACGACTTGACAAACGATATGTGGGCAATCGACAGCGTTGTTGCAGTTAGCGACAGCGGCGTTGTACTGAAAACCGATGAACTGATGTGGCGAAACAAGGAAAAGAAAATAAAAACCGATAAGTTTGTTACAATAATTGACGGTGATGAGAAAATTGAAGGTTACGGATTTGAATCCGATCAGAACCTCCGCAATTATACAATTTACAATATTACCTACATAACCACTTTGAAAGAAGAATGAAATTTTACGTACAGTTGTTTTTAATTTTAATGTTTTCTTTGCCTTTCGTACTCTTTTCGCAAGAAACGGAAAAACCGTTGGTGGTTATGGGTGATAGCCTTAAAGGTAAAGTATTAAACGGTGAAACCGTAAGGGAAGTTATCGGAAATGTAAAAATAACCCAAGGAAAAATCGAAATTACGTGTAACAAAGCAATTCAGTATTTGGAACGGAACACAATAGAACTTATCGGAAACGTGATTGTAACCGAAGATACTTTAATTGTAAAAACACCCCACGGATTTTATTTTGAGAACGAAAATAAAACTTTTTCGGATACTTCCATTTTTCTTACAAACGGTAAAATGAGCTTGACCGCTAAACACGGAATGTACCTTGTTAAATTAAAAGAAGCTTATTTTGCCGACAGTGTCCGGCTTAAAGATTCCACAACGGTTTTACGCGCTGACAGTTTAATCTATTACGAAAAATTTAACAAAGCCGTTGCCATCGGTAATGTGGAAGTGGAAGATACATCAACAATAATTTATGCCGACAGCTTAATTCATTGGAGGAAAATTAACAACACCTTTGCTTACGGCAATATTGAACTCTACGATAAACAAAACAAAATTACTTTGAAAGGTGAAGCTTTACAAGACTACAAAAATAAAAAGTACACCAAAGTTTTAGGCCGGCCGGTGTTGATGAAAATAGATTCAACACAAGACGGGCAAACCGACACATTGTTTATCGAATCTGATTTACTTGAAGCTTTCAATGATACTACGGGCAAACTTTCGGCAAACGATTCGGTCCTGATTTTCAGAGGGAATTTCTCATCGGTTAACAACAATACCGTTTATTTCAGAGAAAAAGATAAAATTTTAATATTTAAGACTGAAAATGAAGATGCCCAACCTGTACTTTGGTATGAACAGACGCAAGTAACCGGGGATTCGATAGTTATTTACTTGGAAAACAATCAAATCAAATTAATTGATATATTTGGAAATGCTTTAATCGTTTCGCTTAACGAAGGTTACGATTACCGTTATAATCAAATAGCCGGGGACACATTGAATCTGGTTTTTGAAAAAGGTGATTTAGTACGAACGGACGTTACCGGAAGCGTGTTGAGTATTTACTACTTGTTCGAGGAAGAAGAACCGAACGGCTTACTGAAATCGAGTGCACAAAAAGCAAAAATATTTTTTGAAGACAATAAAGTTACAAACGTAAAGCTCTACGGAAGCCCGGCAAGTGAATATCACCCTGAAGCTTTAATTAAAGGGAAAGAGCGGGAATTTGTTTTGCCGTCGTTTATAATTTATGAAAACAAACCGGATAAAAATAAATTTCTTCACAGGTTTAATAAAATGAGGAAAAATGGAAAATACATTGAAATTAAGAAGTGAAGATTTGGTAAAAATTTACAAAAGGCGCACCGTTGTTAACAAAGTATCGATTGAAGTTGAACAAGGTGAAGTTGTGGGACTTTTGGGACCGAACGGTGCCGGCAAAACAACTTCGTTTTATATGATTGTCGGAATGATTAAAGCCAACGGTGGAAAAGTATTTTTGAATAACACCGAAATAACAAACATCCCGATGTATAAAAGGGCTAAAATGGGTATCGGCTATCTTCCGCAAGAAGCTTCGGTTTTCAGGCGCCTCAGTGTGGAAGATAATATTTTGGCCATCCTTCAGATGATGAATCTACCGAAAAAAGAACAAAAAGAAAGATTGGAAAGTTTGCTTGAAGAATTGGGGATTACTCACATTAGAAAAACGATGGGTTTTCAATTAAGCGGCGGTGAAAGAAGAAGAACCGAAATTGCACGGACACTTGCCACGCGACCGAAATTCATTTTGCTTGATGAACCTTTTGCCGGAATTGACCCCATTGCCGTAGAAGATATAATGAACATTGTGAAAAACCTTAAGAACAAAGGCATCGGAATTTTGATTACCGACCACAATGTGCACGAAACGCTTAGCATTGTTGACAGGGCTTATATTCTGATTGAAGGAAAAATATTCAAAAGCGGGCAAGCCGAAGTGCTCGCTAATGATAAAGAAGTCCGTAAACTTTATCTCGGTGAAAAATTCAAATTGGAGCGATACGAATAAAATCCGTATTATCCGGTAATTTGCTTACCGTTTTTTCCAATCCGTTTCAAAAAATTTTTTAAAAAATCCGGAAATTTTTAAAAAATCTTGAAACAAAAAAGTTCTTACGATTGTTTACGATTATTGTTTTTTAGCTTTTTGAAACACTTGAAAAAATTTTTACCGCTTGATAATTTTGCAAATTCTAATCAAAAGGTTGTAGTAGATGGGCATTGTTGTTAGTAATCTGACCAAAAAATACGGCACACAAAAAGCAATCGACAACATTTCCTTTGAAGTAAAAACCGGTGAAATTTTAGGATTTTTAGGTCCGAACGGCGCCGGTAAAACCACAACAATGAAAATCATCACATGTTATATGGCGCCGAACGAAGGTGACGTAAAAGTTAACGGCATCTCTATCCGGGAAAATCCCGAAGAAATTAAACGGAATATCGGTTATTTGCCTGAAAGCAATCCGCTTTATTACGATATGCCGGTGCTTGAATATCTCGAATACGTTGCTAAATTGCAAAACGTGCCGCAACCGGAAATTCCCGGTAGAATAAAAGAAATGGTAAAAGTGTGCGGTCTGGATGTTGAAAAACATAAGAAAATCGGTGAGTTATCTAAAGGTTACAGACAACGTGTGGGTTTGGCTCAAGCAATGATTCACGATCCGGAAATATTGATTTTGGACGAACCTACAACGGGTCTCGACCCCAATCAAATTGTGGAAATAAGAAAATTGATTCGTGAGCTCGGACGGGAAAAAACCGTTATTCTCAGTACCCACATTTTACCGGAAGTTGAAGCTACATCGGACAGAATAATGATTATCAACGAAGGCAAAATTGTTGCCGACGGAACCGCCGAAACGTTACGCAAACAAGCACAAGGAACCGAAGTTCTTAAAATCCAAATTGAGGAAGCCGCCAATAGAGACGAAGTTTTCTCAGCCTTAATGAATTTGGACACCGTCGATCTGGTCGATCCGGTTCCCGATAACGATTTTGCATTTTTAATCAATAGTAAAGAAAACATTTCTTCGCGAAAAGCGGTTTTCAAGCTTTGCGTTGAAAATAATTGGGTTTTAACGGAACTTACACCGCTTGAAACCAAACTTGAAGATATTTTCAGAGAATTAACAACTAAGTAAAATTATGAAAGCTATTTGGGTAATTGCCAAAAAGGAATTCAGTACGTTTTTCGATTCGCTGGCAGCATATATTCTGTTGGTTGTTTTTCTTGGGCTTAGCGGATTTTTTACATGGTTGTACGGTTCCGATATTTTCTTTATCGGTCAAGCCACACTGCAACCGTTCTTTGGAGTTGCATACTGGACGCTTTTCTTTTTTATACCGGCTCTTACTATGAAAATGCTTGCCGAAGAGAAAAGAAGCGGAACAATTGAATTGCTTTTAACCAAACCGGTAACCGATTGGCAAGTTGTTGCCGGTAAATTTCTTGCCGCATTCCTTTTGATTCTGGTTGCTTTGCTACTTACGCTTCCATATTACATCACGCTGAATTTTATCGGAAATGTTGATCACGGTGCGGTGTGGAGCGGTTATTTCGGAATGCTTTTAATGAGTATGGCTTATATCAGTATCGGTTTGTTTGCCAGCAGCATTACGAATAACCAAATTGTTGCTTTTCTTCTGTCTTTGTTTATCGGGGTGTTTTTCCTGATAATTTTTAACGTTTTGGCTAACAGTTTTACAGGCGATACGGCATTGTTGTTTAATTATCTTAGCCTTTCAACACATTACGATTCGATATCGCGCGGGGTTATTGATTCGAGAGATTTAATCTACTTTTTATCATTAACATTTTTCGGACTTTTATTAGCGGAAACAGCTTTGGCAAAACGAAATATTGTAGAGTAAATCATGCTTACAAAACGAAAAGTTCAAGTTACAATATTATTAGTTTTTGGTATAATAATTTTAATTAATCTTTTATCCACCCGTTTGTTTTTCAGATGGGATTTTACAGCCGATCAGCGTTACAGTTTGAGCAACGCTACAATAGATATTCTTAAAAATTTAACCGAACCGGTTACGATAACGGCTTACTTTTCGGAAAATTTACCTCCGGATATTGAGCAAGTAAAAAACGACTTCAGAGATTTGTTGGTAGAGTATTCAACACGCTCGGATGGTAATGTTGTGTACGAATTTGTTAATCCGAATGAATCGAGGGAAATTGAAATAAAAGCCCAGCAACACGGAATTTCCCCAATAATGATTAATGTTCGCGAAAAAGACCAATTGAAACAACAAAAAGCATACATGGGTGCAGTTATTCAGATGGGAAACCGTCAGGAAGTTATTCCCTTTATCCAGCCGGGCGCTGCAATGGAATACGAACTTTCGACAAGTATAAAAAAATTGGCAATAACCGATAAACCGAAAATTGCATTGCTTCAAGGTAACGGCGAACCGTCTTTGAACGCCATGCCGCAATTAAGGAAAGCTTTATCGGTTATGTACGACGTGCAAACTTACAAGTTTACCGATACCGCAGGAATACCCGCCATGTACAAAACCCTGCTAATTATTGCACCAACAGACACAATAAAAGAAAAATACCTCAATTATTTGGATGAATTTGTAAACAACGGCGGAAAATTACTAGTGGCGCTGAACAAAGTAAAAGGCGACTTGAATAAAGGAATGGCGGAAAAAATTCACACGGGACTTGGTGAATGGCTGAAAAATTACGGTATCGAAATTGAAGATAACATGGTGATAGACGCTAATTGCACAAACATCATGGTGCAACAACGGCAGGGAATTTTTATAATGAATACGCCCGTCAGTTTCCCGTATATACCCATAATTACAAATTTTGCCGATCACCCGATTACGAAAGGGCTCGAAGCCGTTCTAATGCCCTTTGTAAGCTCCATAAAAATTAATCCGGCTGATACCGCACTTTCGATTATTCCTTTGGCTACAAGTTCAGAGAAAAGCGGTATCGTAAAACCTCCGGTTTATTTCAATATTACGAAGCAATGGAAAAAAAGCGATTTCGGACTTCAATCTTTACCCGTGGCTGTAGCTGTGAACGGAAATAAAAACGGTAAGCAAATCAAAATGGTTGTGTTCGGAGACGGTGATTTCGTTGTGAACGGTGAAGGACAACAAGCACAAAGATTGGAAAAAGACAACATAAGTTTTATGGTAAATGCAATCGATTGGCTCTCCGACGATACGGGTCTTGTAGAATTGAGAACAAAAGGGGTAACTGCACGACCAATAGATCCTTCGCTTGAAGAAGGCACAAAAACATTGTTGAAATACTTGAATTTCTTACTCCCTATTGTTTTGGTTATTTTATACGGTATTTTCCGTTATAACAGAAGAAAGAAAATCAGAGAAAAATTAAAGAATACGCGATATGTTTAAGTCGAATAAAACCTTGGGAATTATATTTGTTGTTTTGGCTCTGGTAACGGCATTGGTTTTTTTAACCGATACAGGGAAAAAAGAACGTACTTTCCGTAAAGACCTTGTTGCAATCGATACGGCAAAAGTCAATGAAATAATTATATATCCCAAATCGCAAAATGGAAAGGAAGTTAAATTAGTAAAGGAAAGTGACGGTTGGAAAGTTGTTCTGGAAAACGGGAAAAAAGCTCCGGTACTTAAAAACAAAGTCAAAGGAATGTTCAGCCAATTGTTGGCGGTAAAACCCAACCGGCTGGTTGCACGCGAAAAAGACAAGTGGCCGGCCTACGAAGTTGATTCAACCGCAACTCGCGTAGTTGTGATGGAAGGCGGTAAGAAAACATTGGATTTGGTTATCGGACGGTTTAATTTCAAGCAACCCCGCAGCATGTCAACTTACGTAAGATTATTTAACGATACCGATGTTTATGAAGTTGACGGATTTCTTTCGATGTCGTTTAACCGCGGTGCAAACGATTTTAGGGACAACGTCGTTATTAACGGAAATTATAAAAAATGGAACAGATTAATTTTCGATTATCCTGCCGACAGTTCCTTCCAGATGACAAAAGTGAAAAACAGATGGACAGCCGGTGTGGAAATTTTGGATTCGGCTAAAACAGAGCAGTATCTTAGAAAAATTGCCCACATTAATAATTCCAAATTTGATGACAATATCAATCCGGAAAAATTGGGAGAACCGGTTTATACATTAACCATCGAAGGGGAAGACGGTAAAAATATTATTGTTTCCGCCTACGTCGATTCGTCCAAATCGGTGGTTACATCTTCACAAAATCCGGGCACATATTTTAACGATAAGAAGTTGGTGGAAAAAATATTTATCGGGCCCGGTTCGTTGAAATAATAAATACTGATTTTCCCGTCCGTAATACTGCTTTGTAATAATTTATGGATTTGTTTTTATAGACCGTAAAGAATTGATATATTTCCACTTGGAAAAAATGATGAAAGGAATTTCCGGTTAATGAAGACCAAAAATAATATTGCAATTTTTGTAGGGAGTATCAGAGAGAAAAATTATACACTCAAGGCTGCAAAAATAATTGCGGATGAAATAGAAAAAAGTGAAAAATACAATCCGGATATTTTAACTTTAAACGAATTTAATCTTACTTTACCGGGCCATACCGGTGATAAAACTAAATTGGAAAAATTCCGTTCAAAAGTTGCCGGTGCGGTTGGGGTTGTTATGGTAACTCCGGAATATAACGGCAGCCTGAGCAGCGTGTTGAAAGTAATGATTGAAAATTTAAGTTATCCTTCCGAAGTTAACGGCAAACCCGTGGTGCTTGCCGGTGTGGCTTCCGGCGATATTGGTGCGGTTAAATCACTCGAGCATTTGAGAAGCATTTGTGCACACATCGGTGGAATAGTTTTACCCAAACAAGCTTCAGTCCCTAACGTGGAAGATTATTTTGACGATAACGACAATTGCACCGATGCAAAGATTGAAAGGCGGCTTCGTTCCGTTGCAAAATATTTAATCGGTTACCTGGAAAATAAATAAATTTATTTCGCCAAAAGTTTTTTCATTTCATCTATGCTGTTTGTCGGTAAACTGCATACGAAATTTTTACAGACGTAGATTGTCGGGGCATTGTTAATTTCCGGATAATCTTTTGTAAACGGTGCAAGTTTGATTATTTCTTCCCTGTTTTCTCCGGAAACCAACAAAACAACTTTCTCTGGAATGTAGAGTTGATGCAATTCGTCGAGAATTTCTTTTGTTCTTGCATCGTTCCGCTTACCGGTTATCACAATTTCGAAAGAAGGACCAAAAGCAAAAATTTGTGCCGACAGAAATTGAGTATAAGCAACTGGGGATTTTTTAACCTTACCGGCAAAAGCTTTGCTGAGTTTAAAAGCGTAATCTTCAAATTTATTGTCAGCTGTAAGTTTGGATAATCTGATCAAATTCAAAAACGAAACCGAATTGCCTGAAGGCACTGCCCCGTCGTAAAGTTCTTTGGTTCTAACTAAAAGCTCTTCCGCATTTTCTGATGTGAAGAAAAACCCGCCGTTTTCCGTGTCCCAAAAATCTTTAATTTGATTCTCTGTTATGTTAATGGCTTCTTTCAAATATTTGGGGTCGAGAGTTGATTCGTACAGTTCCAGCAATCCCCAGCAGAAGAATGCGTAGTCGTCCAAGTTTCCTTGTATTTTCGCTTCACCGTCTTTGTATCTGTGCAAAAGTTTACCGTTCGCAGTTAAATTGGAAAGAATAAATTGGGCTGCATCTTCTGCATGAGTTAAAAATTCGGGTTTATTCAAAATACGTGCGCCTTTTGCCAATGCAGCAATCATCAATCCGTTCCAATCCGTAAGCACTTTTGTATCTTTATGCGGATGAATTCTTTTTTCCCTGTATTCGAACAATTTCTTTTTGGAATTTGCAATAATCTCTTCAAGTTCATCAATACCGGTTTCCGTTTTTTTGCTAAGCTCGTCTAACGAAATGGAAATATGCAGAATATTTTTCCCGGTGGCCGAACGGCTTGCTTCGTCATAGTAATTTCCTTCAGGTGTTACACCAAAATAAGTTTTAAATATTTTTGCGTCATTTTCCGGCAGGAGTTTGTCAATTTCAGCGGCAGACCACACATAAAATTTTCCCTCTTCGTTTTCGCTGTCGGCATCTTCGGCGGAGTAGAAACTTCCGTCTTTGTCTTTCATATCCCTTAAAACATACTCGAAAATTTCTGTTGCGGTTTTTTTGAAGTTTTGATTCCGTGTTGCTTGAAATGCTTCAGAATAGGCAATTGCCAAAAGGGCTTGATCGTACAGCATTTTTTCGAAATGAGGGAGGAACCATTTTTCATCGGTGGAATACCGGTGAAAGCCGAAACCGATGTGATCGTAAATTCCGCCTTTCGCCATTTCCGTCAATGTTTTAGTTACCATATCAAGCGCTTTTTGATTATTAGTTTTGTTCCAATACCGCAATAAAAATAAAAGGTTGTGTGGAGTGGGAAATTTCGGTCTTGTACCGAAACCGCCGTATTGTTCGTCGAACCGGTTTTCAAAATCATTAAAAGCTTCATCCAAAATATTTTCGGTAAGTTCCCCGGGCGCTTCTGCTTTAGCGGTTTGGTGCAAATATGCGGTAATTTGCTCGGCCGATTTAATTACATCGGAATGTTTTTCATTCCATACGTTTCGGATACGTTGAATCAAATCAATCATTCCGATTCGCCCGTATTTTGTTTCTTTCGGGAAATAAGTTCCGGCGAAAAAAGGTTTTTTGTCCGGCGTCATAATAATTGTTAAAGGCCAGCCGCCGCTGCCGGTCATTATTTGGCAAACGGTCATATAAATGTTATCGATGTCGGGTCGTTCTTCCCTGTCAACTTTTATCGATACGAACACTTCATTCATCAATCTTGCCACGGTTGTGTCTTCGAACGATTCGTGTTCCATTACATGGCACCAATGGCAAGTAGAATAACCGATTGACAAGAAAATGGGTTTGTTTTCTCTGCGGGCTTTTTCAAATGCTTCTTCGCCCCACGGATACCAATTAACGGGATTGTGTGCGTGTTGCTGCAGATAAGGACTTTTCTCGTTTATTAATTTATTTGTGTATTTATGATCACTCATTGTATTTTCTTTTTTATTTGTTTGACATGAAACGGTTAAGTTAAAAATTAAAATAATATAAATTAAAATATATCTGGAATTGTTATTCATCTCACTTACCGGATTTAATTGATAAAGCAATATAAGCGATTCGGTAATAAGATGTGAAGTCTATTTTCAATCCCCGTTTAGGGTCAGAACCATAAACCGTAACGGAGTTTAATTATAAATTGATTCGACTCGAATTGCCAGCGGTTATTAACGAAATGGTTAATGTTATGATTGTAAACTATGAAAAGATCACCCAGCTTGTCGTACGTCCACCGCAATCTTAAATTTGTGCCCAGTTTTCTGCTTTCGTTATCGTATTGCAAATAATTTGTAAGCTGGAGATCGGGTGAAAAGTTAAGTGCCAATCTGCTTCTGAAAATTTGTTTGGTGAAATTGCCTTGAGGTAGAGAACCGATATCGTCTTCAAAGTTTAACCCTATTGTGAAGTTGTTTGTGGGGCGTAAGTCGAGTTGGAATTCCAATTGGTGCAGGTGGCCGTTGTAAAAACCGCCGAACCACCAAGTTGCTTGTCCGCTGACAACACGTTTACTGGCCGATTCGAATTCAAGGCGGTATTTCACCCAATTATATTTTCCCTTAGTAATTTTAACGTTTTCAGCAATATCGAAAGCTTCTTCGATGTTTTCCCCTTGCGGACGTATATTGAATTCAAAACGGTCACCGCTTTCAAGCAGGAAATGAACCGGAGCGAAAAACAATCCGTAACTTTGCCAATCGTGGTCGGTTCTCACAAGACTGAAAAACGATTCGAAAAAGAATTGACGGATAAAAGGAATGCCTGGGCGGGGTGTGTAATCCGCACCTATTCTGTAAATTGTAACTCCTTTTCTTGGGACGAAACCGATTGAAGGATCGAACGCATCACCGATTTTTTTAAATGTTAATGATATGTCCAACAAATCGTTCGGATAGTCGATTTTGATACCGTAAGCACTTTTATCGCCTTGCAAGTCTTCCCGGTTGTTGAATAGTCCCCAAATTCCAACGAGGAAATTGTTTCCGTTGAAGACATTGGAATTTTGGTAAGTAAAATCGAAACCCAGAAGCCAGCTGTGGTTTCTGCCTTGCGGATCTCCGAAAGTGCCTATCATTCCTACGGACGATTCACCAAAAATATTTTCTTTAATTCTTACCGCACCCATCGTGGCATCGGGAACCAGCGAATCCACTTTCCCGGTACGGCTTACAAGTGCGCCGAAATTCGTATTGCCGACCTTCCCGTTAATTTTGCCGCCTATTTTCAACGGTACTTCCGTTCCTTCGTACAGACCGATCTTTCTACTGAAAAACGGAATAATGTCTCTTCCAAGGCCCAACCCGAAATCGAATATATCAGCACCTTCCAAAAAGAATGCCCGTTTTTCCGGAAAGAAAAGGGGGAAACGCGTAAGATTGGTTTTTCTTGTATCAACTTCCGTTTCCGCAAAATCGGTGTTTACCGTAACGGTTGCATTTATATCCGAGGTGATTTTTTGCAAAATCTCACCGCTTGCATCAATATCGTTTTTGAATTTTGAAGCGTAAGTTTTACCGAGTGTGTTAATTGCCGAAAACCATAAAGTTGTGCCCAAACCGTAATCGAACTGCGGAAGATTAATTATTCTGCCGGCATGTTTGGTTTGACCTACTTTATAATTTCTGTTTATTCCGCTCCACCGGTCTTTTTCCAACAGCCTTTGTATTTTCCTTTCGATATTAAAGCCCCAAGACTTCAAATGTTGGTTAAAACTTAAAGTTTTCACGGGAATTTCGATTTCAGCGGTCCAACCGAATCCGGTGATTGATGTTTTTGCATCCCAAACACCGTCCCAGTTTTTATTTTCATCTTCACCCCGGTTGGAAACCAGAGCGTCGTATCTTGCCCCGAATGGATTTACCGCAAAGATATAACCGGTCCGGCCGTCCAGAAAAGGATCGAGTACAAATTTTATATAATCTTCGGAAAAAATACGTGCATCGCGTGCTTTGGAATAAGCGGTAATTTTATCCGGTTCGTCGAAACATTTGATACCTAAAATAATTTTGTTTTCATCGGCGGCAATGCGGATTACCGTTCTGTGTGAAGCCGGTATGTTTTCTTCCGGCTCAACCATTGTAAGGGTTTTTATCGAATCGGTTTCTTCCCAAAAATCCTCCGTAAGCTTTCCATCGAGCACGTAGTTGCCGTTTATTCTTCCTGCTTTCAAAATTTTGTTTTGTGCACTTGTAAATGAGTTTGATAATAATAAAAAACAGAAAAGGAATATAATCGAATAGTTCATAGTAATTCTCAGATATTGACAAAACGGACATCAAAGTAAAATTTTATACTGTAAATATAATTATTTCTTACCGAACTGGTATTAAAGAAAAAAAATGTTTATCCGATAGTAGAATGGTTAGTTGAAGTAATACTATATTTAAAACGGGTCTTATGGGTTTAGTATTTCAAAATTCATCGAACTTGGAGTCAACATTCTCATCGTTGTTGGAGAATTCGCCTTTTCCTATTTGGGCGTTTAACAAAAACTATTCTTTAATTGCATTTAACCAAGCATTCAGAGATGTTTACCAACTTTTCTTTAAAAGTGAATTCGATGAGAGTGTGAATTTTCTCAGTTTGTTTGAAATGAAAAACGGAGATGATGTATCAGAATGGAAAAAATGTTATGAACGTGTTTGCAAAGGAGAAAAATTCAAAGAAAATCGCGAATACCGGATTAAGGGTAAAACTTTATATTTCGAAATTTTCTTCAGTCCCATAAAAGAAGACGAAAACGTAATTGGAGCAACGGTTACAGCAGTAGATGTAACAAACAGAAAACACTTGGAAGAAGCGGTACGGGTTAAAAAAGACCAGGCTGATAAAGTTGAAAATAAACCTAATCTTTCTGAAGCGGTAAATCCCGGCTATGATGAACTTTATAAATACAAATTCTTGTACGATAATTTCGGCATTGGCTTTTGGGAATGGAATTTGGTCACGGATGAATTGAAGGTATCGAAAGGTTTTTTTGAAATTTTGGAATATCAAGAAAATGAATTTACACCAACGAGAACCATTCTTGAAAAACAAGTCCATCCTGAAGACAAATTAAAAATCTCCGAAATTTTACAGAGAATAATTGATGGTAAAAACGAACAGTTCGTCTGTGAATTCCGGATTCTTACCAAAACGGGAAGCTGGTTATGGATAAGTTTTCAAGCGAAAGTTATGGAGCATGAAGGCAATAAACCCAAATATGTTGTAGGTATAATAAACGATATAAGCTTAAAGAAAAATACCCAAACCATGCTTAAAGAATTGGAAGACAGGTTCTTTTATTTAGCAGACCACCTTCCGTTTATGATTTGGATGACCGACCGCGAATTACAACCCACATATTTTAACCAGGCTTGGCTCAAATTCAGAAACAATACACTGGAAGATGAACTCGAAACAATACCGGAAGACAGAATACACATCGACGATATGGAATATTTCAACAGTGTACTGAAATCCGCCTTCGCCGCCAAACAACCTTTTAGTGTGGAATACAGATTAAAAAGCGGAGACGGTCAATACAAATGGGTTCTCGAACAAGCTATCCCAAGGTTTATGTCGAATGGTGAACTGATTGGTTATATAGGCGCAACACTCGATATTAATGAGCGCAAGATTATTGCCAATCAATTGATGGAGAGCGAAACAAAACTGAAAGAAATTACATCTGTGCTGGGAGAAGGTATTTTTGTCCTCGATAAAAACGGTTATGTTGAATTTATTAATCCGGAGTTTACAAATCTTTTGGGTTGGACAGAGGAAGATTTAAACGAACGTAAGCTCCATACTTTGGTGCACAAAATGCATGAAAACGGGGAAAGTGTTCACGATTGCCCAATCATACGCGCGATACAAACAGGTGAAATTTACCGTATTCGGGAGGATTATTTCAAACAGAAAAACGGTGATTTGTTGCCGGTTTCGTTTGTAACTTCTCCCATAATCAGAAACGGCGAAATTGTCGGAACGGTAACGGCCTTCCACGATATTAAAGAACGCAAAGAATACGAAGCCGAAATCGAGCGCTTTGTTGAAGAGTTGCAAATTAACAGGGATTTAATTGAAGAAAATGCTCAGCAAATGATTGAGCTTAATCAAAAGCTGATTGAATCCGAAAAACAATTGAAAGAACTTAATGCTAATAAAGATAAATTTTTCTCAATTATTTCGCATGACTTGAAAAGTCCGTTCACATCACTTCTTGGCTTTGCCGAATATTTGGTAGAGGATTTGGACGAACTTTCAAAAGAAGAAATAAAAGAGTTTTCCACAAACATTTATAAATCAGCCAAAAATATTTTTAACTTGTTGGAAAACCTGTTGCAATGGTCTCGCATTCAGTCGGGCAAAATTCAATATTCACCGGCTCAATTCAGTTTAACTGCACTCATCGATACCATCATAGCACTTTTCCAAGTAAATGCTGCAAAGAAAAAAGTCAGATTAACAAATGAAGTAACGGAAGAAATTTCGGTATTTGCAGATAAATTTATGGTTGATGCCGTAATCCGGAATCTTCTTTCGAACGCTATCAAATTTACACGAACCGGAGGTGAAGTAAAAATCGGTGTTATTAAAAAAGAAGATTATTATCAAATTTATGTTAAAGACAACGGTGTTGGAATGAAAGAAGAAATTAAAAACAAATTGTTTAAAATTGATCAACACGTAACTACAAAAGGCACCGAGCAGGAAAAGGGAACCGGTTTGGGACTTATTTTATCAAAAGAATTCGTGGAAAAGAACGGTGGCAAAATTTGGGTTGAAAGCGAAGTGGGCAAAGGAAGCGAGTTTAATTTCACACTGCCGGTTTGGAAAGAAGAAGTGCAAACAAAATCCGGTGTTGAGAAGCAGATATAAATGGAATTCCCCGTTAATTAAAAATATTTTTTTTCAAATTAATTAAATATAAATTATATTTAAGTTATTATAAATATTTGTTGTTATTCCAATCCCCATCAAACCGGTAATTTGCTTTTTCCGTATAAATGTTTTTTGCCGGAAGCACCGTATTTATTTTTCCAAATGTTTCTCTTGTTGTTATTCTTATCCTTAGATTAAAAATTCCCCGGTTTTTCCAATGGTAAAATCATGAAAAGACTTGCGGGTAAGAATAATAATTTGCTATATTATTACGAAAAGGGAAAACAGTAAGAAAGGGGAGGCAAATGAAACATAAATTATTTTTACAACCGTTATTATTAATATCCTTGTTGGTAATTTCCGGTTGTGCCAAACAAAATTCCGGTACACAAAAACCTGCTCAAAAAGAGTTGAGTATCAAGGAAAAAATAGCCAACGTGTACGGTGCGTCGTCATTTAACAAAATAAAT
>JALSTB010000008.1 GCA_026983955.1 Melioribacteraceae bacterium | reverse complement strand
ATAATGTGGTCGGGCAATTGGTTAAAACACTGGTTGACGGAGAATTGGATGCCGGTCAATATAAAGTTGCTTTGAATATGGATAATTATTCGAGTGGAATTTATTTTTACAGACTTTCACAGAATAACCAAACGGTAACCAAAAAATTAGTATTAATGAAATAAAATCTTCTCCTATGTTGGTTAGTTGCGGAGTGGGTTTGTAAAAGATCCGCTCCGCTAATTATTTATATACTATTAAATTATAAAATATTATAAAAATGTAATTATTAATATTTAATAAAAATTGTGTTTTCATTCATAAAAAATTTAGATTGGCTTAATTTGATGACTGTTTGTATTTCGGCGGTCATGCATAATCATTAAAATGAGCTGCCGGTTTTTACCGGCTTTTTTATATCTTTATTCTTCTTAAAGTAAAATATCCGGAACTCTGATGAAACGTTTATTTTTTATCGTATTAACATTTATCACGCAAGTTTTTGCACAGCCGGAAACTTTGAATTTAATGCCGGTTCCCCAAAAGTTATATGTAAATGGTACCGCGTTCAAACTAACTGAAAAATTCACGACCGGAGTGATTAATAATAAATCGCTAAAATTAATCAAGGGGTTAAACCGGTTTCTTACACGCCTTTCGGGCAGAACGGGTTTTTTTCTGGAACATCCGTTTGTAAAAACCGGGGCTGCACCGGATTCGGTGGATTTTTATATACGTTACGCTAAAGTGACAAATCCCAAACTGTTTGTTGATGAGTCGTACAAATTATCAATTGACTCAAACAAAATTATCCTCGACGCTAAAACCGATATTGGCGCATTGAGGGGCATTGAAACATTGCTTCAACTTTTGGATGCCGACTCCACCGGTTATTTTTTTACCGGAGTAGAAATTACAGACAAACCTCGTTTCCCTTGGCGAGGTTTGATGATAGACGTTTGCCGGCACTTCATGCCATTGGATGTTATTCTGCGCAACATCGATGCAATGGCTGCGGTAAAACTGAATGTTCTCCATTTACATTTGAGTGAAGACCAAGGATTCAGAATCGAGTGCAAAACATTTCCCAAATTGCACCAGTTGGGTTCCGACGGATTTTATTTTACACAAGAAGACATAAAAAAAATTATAAATTATGCGTCCGAAAGAGGAATAAGAGTTGTACCGGAATTCGATATTCCCGGTCATGCAACCAGTTGGCTTGTTGCTTATCCCGAATTCGCAAGTATGTCCGGACCTTATAAACTGCAACGTGATTGGGGAATTTTTGATCCGGTATTCGATCCGACCAACGAAAAAACTTACGAATTCTTCGATGCGTTTTTTGCTGAGATGACAAAATTGTTCCCCGACGAATATTTCCATATTGGCGGCGACGAAAACAATGGGAAACAATGGTCGCTAAACCCGGAAATCCGCAAGTTCATGCAAGAAAATAAAATTGAAAACACGGAAGAATTACAAGCATATTTTAATTCTAAAATAGTTAAAATTTTAAATAAATACGGAAAGAAAATGGTTGGCTGGGATGAAATTTTACATCCCGGTATTCCCAAAAATATTGTTATTCAATCTTGGCGGGGGAAGGAAGGTCTTATTAATGCGGCAAAAAACGGATACAATGTAATTCTGTCCAACGGATATTACATCGATTTAATTCAACCGGCATCTTTCCACTATCTGAACGATCCGATTCCGGCGGATATCGATTTAAGCGATGATGAAAAAAAATTAATTTTGGGAGGCGAAGCTACGATGTGGAGTGAATTCGTATCTCCCGAAACAATCGATTCGAGAATTTGGCCGCGTACGGCTGCAATTGCCGAACGGCTTTGGTCACCTCGAATTATTAATGACGTTGACGATATGTACAGAAGACTTGAAACAGTTGGTTTCCGGTTGGAAGAGCTTGGCATTACCCATATTAAGAATTACGGAATGATGCTAAGAAGATTGACCAACAACCGGGATATACTTCCGTTGAAAACTTTGGTGGATGTTTTGGAGCCGGTAAAATTTTATAACCGAAACAAGCTGAGAAAACAGACGCAACAATCTCCCTTAACCAGGGTTGTGGATGCTGCACGCCCCGATGCCGCGGCTGCCCGTAATTTTAGACGAATGATCACAACTTATTTGAATACGGATGATGAACTGATTGAAACGAAAATCAAGAATCAACTTAAACTCTGGGTAAAAAATCATAAGGCGGTTGTTAAACTCGCTGCTACGTCTCCTGTTTTAAGTGAAATTTTACCCCAGTCCGAAAACCTTAAAAACGTTGCCGGTATCGGATTAACAGCATTGCGGTATTTGGATAAAAAGGTTTTACCGGATAAAGAATGGCTACGGAAAGCCGAAACAGTTTTGACCGGCGCGCGCAAGCCGGTTGCACAGACCGAATTAATGATCATCGACGGAATTGGGAATCTGATACAAAAACTTTCAAATCAAGGAAATTAAAATGCATCAAATCGGTTATTGGGATTTATTGGTTATAGTCTCTTTCTTTTTGGTAATTTTCGGAATAGCCGCATATTATTCCAAACGTGCAGGCAAAGATACCGGGGAGTTTTTTCTTTCGGGACGGAATATGCCGTGGTATATTGCCGGAACCGCAATGGTTGCCACAACCTTTGCTGCCGATACGCCTTTGGCCGTAACGGAACTTGTAGCAAGAAACGGAATTGCAGGAAATTGGCTCTGGTGGAATTTGGCAATCGGCGGAATGTTAACCGTGTTTTTCTTTGCCAAACTTTGGCGGCGAGCCAAAATAATGACCGATGTTGAATTCGTGGAACTCCGTTATTCAGGCAAAGCAGCCGCCGCGTTAAGGGGATTCAGAGCTTTGTATCTCGGTTTATTTATGAACGCAATTGTAATGGGATGGGTTAACAAAGCAATGGAAAAAATTTTCCTTGTAACCGTTCCGCAATTTAATCCGTTCTTGCTTGTTGTGATATCTGCAATTATTATTGGTATTTATGCTTCTGCATCCGGATTGTTGGGAACGGCGAGAACCGACAGTTTCCAATTCGTATTTGCAATGCTCGGTTGTATTATTCTTGCGGTTCTCGTTGTTCAAATTCCGCAAGTTGGCGGTATTGTTTCGCTAAAAGAAAAGCTCGCTCCTCAAATATTGGATTTCTTCCCGAGAATCGGGGAAGTAACCGCCCGGGGAATTACCGGCGGCGCTTTGGCAATTTCCGTGGGAGCTTTTTTTGCGCATATCGGACTGCAGTGGTGGTCGAGTTGGTATCCGGGTGCCGATCCGGGCGGCGGCGGTTATGTCGCCCAGAGAATGATGTCTGCCAAAGATGAAAAACACAGTCTGTTTGCAACCCTTTGGTTTACCATTGCACATTATGCATTGCGACCGTGGCCTTGGATTATTGTTGCGCTTGCAGCTCTGGTGATTTTGCCTAGAAGCCAAAATACGGAAGTTCTTAAACAATCCAATCCGGAACTTTATACTAAGGTAGTTGAAGCTTATAATAATAAAGATTTGTTGAAATCCGGCGCCGAAATTTATTCAACCCCGGAATTCCGCAATATGTATGAAAATTATGAAAACACTGTTGATCCCGGAGTTATGTATCCTAAATTAATGCTGCGTTATTTGCCAAGCGGATTACTGGGATTGCTGATTGCCGTGTTCCTTGCCGCTTACATGTCAACAATTGCATCGCAACTTAATTGGGGCACTTCATATTTGATAAACGATTTTTACCGGCGATTCGTAAAAAAAGACGCAACGGAAAAGCATTATGTTTTGGTTTCGCGTATCGGAATTATATTTATGACGGTATTCTCGTTGTTGATTACCAAATATTTCCTAACCACAATTTCCGGAGCGTGGGAATTTATAATTAACGCCAGTGCGGGAATGGGGGCGGTTCTTATTTTAAGATGGTACTGGTGGCGGATTAACGCTTGGTCGGAAATCTCCGCAATGATTGCTCCGCTTATAATTTATCCGGTTGCCAAATACTGGTTTGGAATGGAATCGCCAATAACACTTTACCCGATAGTTTTCGGTACAACTGTTGTTTGGCTTGTTGTTACATATTTAACGGAACCGGTTGAAGAAAATAAACTTAAAGAATTTTACAAACGGACTCATCCCGGAGGAATAGGTTGGAAAAAAATTGCACTTCTCGTTCCGGAAGTAAAAAGCGACGGTAATTTCGGTAGCTTGTTTTTGGATTGGTTTTTGGGTATTGTGGTCGTCTATTCGTTTTTATTCGGAATTGGAAAAATAATTTTTGCGGAATATCTGTCGGGCGGGGTGATTCTTTTAATCGGACTGACCGCAGCGTTTAAGATTTACACCGATTTGAATAAAGGGAAAACAAAGCTTAATTAATATTCCGGTTGTAAACCTTCCTACGGAAGATGGAGAAATGGAAGCTGAACTGTCCAGTGTTGTCATTCCCGCTATAACGGAGGAATAAAAAGCATAATCAGCTGCTGAACCAAGTTCAGTATGACGGGTTGTTTGCAATGTCATCCCGGTTTGTACCGTCATCCCGGACTTGTTCCGGGATCTAAAAGGAACGGATTATAATTGCCGTCTATGACCATTCCTCGACGAGATGTTGCATTTATTTATATAAAAATTAGAAGAGTATGGCGAGGTGTGGACCTCGCCACCAGGACAAAGATGAACATTGATATTTATTGAAGCGACCGTCATGGTCATCCTGTAGAAATTGAGCAGTTCGGCGAACTGCTCTACACGGTTTTGATTTTTTTTATCTTAAAATTGCCGTTGCAAGATTATGGCAAGATATCGACCTCGTAAACAGGACAATATCATTTTTAAATATTTGTAATTTTTCTTAAGGCAATAGAAGTATTTATGTAAACTATTAAATATTATGAAAAGCATTAATTTAGGTATTGACAATAAAATGAAAAATCCTTATTTTATTTTTATCAAATTTAAGGTGACAAAATGTTAACAATAATATTTTGGCACGATTTTTACTCTCTCTCTGAGTTTTTCGCAAAATAAATATACATCCATAAAAACCTTCAAAAGGCAAATAATTTATTCATTAAATTAATAGGAGGCAAAAATGGGAACGATTAACGTTTATAACGTAAAAGATTTCGTGGCTTATAGCGGCAACAGGAACATAACATTGCCCAAAATTGTTAACACAAAAACCGGTAAGGTTTATTATGTCAGTAAAAACGATTCAACTAGTCATTATGTGAAAATAGTACCGAGCCCCGGTGATTCAATAACCGGAGTAACACAAATAAACCAAATTCATCAAACATTGATGATTATTCATACGGGCCCGAGATGGTATAGTATAAAAATTTCATAGCCGGAGGAAAAGGTCATGAAAACCGCAATAAAAATTATTTTAATAAGTTTCATTTTTATAAGTACCGCAAACGGTCAAATTAGCACATTTCTCATAAAACTGGATTCAGTAGGTAATTACAGATGTGAT
>JALSTB010000007.1 GCA_026983955.1 Melioribacteraceae bacterium | reverse complement strand
TCCTTGCCGATAACGAACTTCACAAATATGAAGATTACATGCTCAGGTTAATAAGCACAAACCTGCATGTTTCGCACCGTGATTTTATAGCGGCAAAGCTGAAAGTAAAAGCGGAAATGCAAAACGGGGGAAAATAAATTTTCAAAATAATTCAATAATTATTAAATAATTTTAAGTCATGTAAATTTAATTAATTTTGTTTTTTAATATATTAAATAAGAACAATCAATTCCGCCTTATGATGATTTTAACTTAAATTTTTTATTCTAAACCTTCTTCTCCATTGCATTGTACATGTCTTCAATCAAATCACGGTATCTTTCCTCTATTACTTTTCTTCTGATTTTCAGCGAAGGAGTAACCTCTCCGTTTTCGATTGTGAAGGGTTTTTCCAATAATGTAAATTTCCTTACTCTCTCGAAATTTGCCAACTTTTTTTGAAATTCGTTAAATTCTTTTTCCAACAAATCGTTTATCTGTTTCAATTTAACCAGCTCTTTTTCATCCTTGTAAGAAATCCTGTGAGCATCGGCGTACTCTTTTAACGCTTCAAAATCGGGAACAACCAGAGCGGTTAAAAACATTCGCCTGTCACCAATCAACACAAACTGATCGATATATTTACTGGCAAGAAACAAGTTTTCGATTGGAGTCGGTGCAACATATTTTCCGCCTGAAGTTTTGAATAGATGTTTTTTTCTATCGGTAATAATCAAAAATCCCTCCGCATCAAACACACCGATATCACCCGTGTGCAACCAACCGTCTTTTAATACTTCTTCGGTTTCCTTTTTCTTTTTAAAATAGCCTTGCATGATATTCGGACCCGCGGCAAGGATTTCACCATCTTGCGCAATTTTCACCTCCACTCCGGGAATAGGTTTTCCAACGGTACCGAACTTATAATCGTTTAACCGGTTCACTGCAATTACTGGAGACGATTCGGTTAATCCGTAACCTTCGATAATCAACAAACCAACTGCTTCGAAGAACTGCCCCAACTCACGCGAAAGAGCAGCGCCGCCGGAAATAAAAAACCGCAAATTACCGCCGGTTCTAGCGCGAATTTTATTAAAAACCAATTTATCTGCTAATTTATATTTTAAGTTTAAACCTACGGGCACGCCACCGGGCGATTTCTTTTTAGACATATATTCCTTGCCTGTCTCAATTGCCCAGCGGAAAATCTTTTGCTTTTTCTCCGGTTCTTTCTCAATATTGCGGATTATTCTCGAGTATATTCTTTCGAACAATCTGGGTACAGCCGTCATCAGCGTCGGTTTTATTTCAAGCATGTTTGTCGAAATTTTTTCTATTCCTTCCGCATAAGCAATGGTGGAACCACCGGCAAGCGCCGTGTAATAACCTGCCATTCTCTCGAAAATATGACTCAACGGCAAAAACGATAAAAACACATCTGATTCCCCGATATCAAAAATCTGGTGCACTGCAGTAACGTTGGAAATAATATTTTTATGTGTAAGCAAAACCCCTTTGGGTTCGCCCGTTGTTCCGGAAGTATAAATTATTGTGCACAAGTCATCTTCCCGGTTAAGCTCGCTTTGTTGTTTATAATAATCCGGATGTTCCTTGCCGAATTCTCTTCCCATTTCCTGAACTTCGTTAAACATATAAACTTTTTCCGGTCTTTCTTGTTTAACCGGATTCATAACTACTATAAAATTCAAATATTTAAGTTTATTGCGTACTTTCAAAATTTTATTCAAATGCAATTCGGTGGAAACGATTACACCTACTGCTTCGGAATCATTCAATATATATTGTACCGTATCCGCTGTAGAAATCGGATAAAGTGGAACATTAACGGCGCCTAAACCCAAAATCGCAAAATCGCTGAAAGCCCATTCCACTCTGTTTTCCGAAATGATTGCAACTTTATCACCGCGCTTAACCCCAAGTGAAGCAAGCCCCAAAGCAAAGGATTCCGTTTGGTCTTTGAATTCTTGATATGAAATATCGGTATATTTACCGTCCACTTTCCTTTTGAACACCGGCTTGGAGTTTCTCTTTTCATATTCTCCGGTTAGGAAGTTAAAGATATCGGGTATGGTTTTAAAATTGCTTAATAAAGGCATATTTTCTCTCCCACGATTTATTTACATTCAATTTAAATTTGATATCGCAAAAAATCAAATCGGTCCGGTATTTTTAACATCATGTTATACTTTAATAAAAATCTTTTTCTCATACAGAATCCACATCAACCCCAACCAAATCAATACATAAGCAATTGCCATTGCAAGCGAAGCATTGATTGGCTCTAACCAGGAAGCAAAATAGTTAGAGTATAAATAATATTTTAACGTAACCGCTTTTCCATCCGGACCGGTTACATGAGTGAGGTATAAAATTTTCGCCACAATTCCTGAAAGGAAGAAGACTGCAATTGCATTCAAGCCGTAAACTTGAAAAGGTTTTGCCCACCAAGTAACACCTTTCACATCGATAAACCAATAACAAACGGCAAGAAACTGCAAAGCCAAACCGCCTGTGTATAAAACATAAGAACTTGTCCAAATGCTTTTGTTCATCGGGAACCACATATCCCAAACGTAACCGGCAAACATTGCAAATACTCCGTAAACAAACATGTAAACGGTTTTTTCGGTTTTATCCTTTTGGGAAGCGAGAAGGTGCCCGGTAAGTACTCCCATCATTCCGCTTGATATAGCCGGAATTGTACTCAACACTCCTTCGGGATCCCAAGTTTTTGTAGCACGCCACATGTGTCCGTTCAGCAACAACCTATCGAGCCAGGCGGCAAGGTTTTTCCCTTTTTCGAGTGTGGCATAACCCAAACCGGGAACGGGGATTAAGGTCATTATAGCCCAATACAAAAACAGCAGAAAAAACGTGATGAATAGTTGAAATTTAAAATCCGTTTTGAGAAAAATAAAAGCGGAGATAAGATACACAACGGCAATTCTTTGCAACACGCCCGGAATTCTGATTGTGGATAAATCGAATTTCGGGAAACCAGCCATAATCAAACCGAGTAAAAAGAGCGTAACACTTCGTCTTAATATTTTAAGTAGAATTTTGTTGAGGTTATCGCCCCTTTGTTTTCTTTTCGATAGCGATAAAGTAATCGCAACTCCCATTATAAAAAGAAAAAAGGGAAAGATTAAATCGGTTGGAGTGCAGCCGTTCCATTCCGCATGCTCAAGCGCAGGATAAACATGGCTCCAACTTCCGGGATTGTTAACCAGAATCATTCCGGCGATTGTAATCCCGCGGAAAACATCAAGTGAAATTAATCTCTTTTTCGGATCAACACTCATTTGCAATACACCATTTTTTATTAAGATTACAAACAGTTGGCAATGTGATTTGAAATATGGCAAGCAGCAATTTTTTCATTAAATTTCCGGGAATATTTTTCTGTAGCAAAAATATTTTTTACGTATAATTAAAAGTCGTTTTCCAATATATAAATAATTTATGAAACTGATAAGAAAAATATACGATTGGGTTTTACACTGGGCGGAAACGCCTTACGGTCCCATTGCACTGTTTTTATTGGCTTTTGCGGAATCATCATTTTTCCCCGTTCCCCCCGATGCTTTGTTGATTGCTTTGGTTCTCGGTGCACGCAAAAAAGCATTTAAATTGGCTGCAAACAGTACGACGGCGTCGGTATTAGGTGCATTGGTCGGTTTCGGTATCGGTTATTTTGCATGGTGGAACGCTCCGGGCGAATTTTCCAAAATTGCCAATTTCTTTTTTGCCAACATTCCCGGTTTTACCGAAGAGTTGTTTTACAGAGTAAAGGAAATGTACGACAAATACAACTTCTGGATTGTTTTTACCGCCGGGTTCACTCCCATACCCTACAAAGTATTTACAATTTCCGCCGGCGCTTTCGATATAAATCTTCCGTTGTTCATTCTCGCTTCGGTTGTGAGTCGCGGTGCAAGATTTTTTCTCGTTGCCGGTCTCATCTGGAAATTCGGTGAACAAATCAAATCTTTCATCGATAAATATTTCGATTGGCTTGCTATTGCTTTTACCGTTCTGCTCATCGGCGGATTTGTGGTTATAAATTATATGTTTTAATTTTAAAGTATAAAACCACTGCGGAATATTCTTTTTTACAGAAACGACATACCCCCCATTATTTTTTTGCAAACCACCGCTAATTTTGATAGTTTTTATTAAGAGTTAAATTAATTGTGTGAGCTTGATGTAACTGGTGATGTTACACTTAAAAATGAGACTGTTACATGGTTATGTGCAACGCGGTTGGAAAAATATACAAAAAAATAAGTGCGTAAAAAAATTTCGTTACAGATATTAAACAAAAGTAAATCTCAAAGTAAAACATACACATATTTAAATAAAAGTGCGAAAAATGCTTGGGTTAAATAATCAAAAATAATCTTGATTACAAAAAGGAAATTAAGCAATATGGCTAAAAAAAATAACGGAACAGAAGAACCATTAGAAAAACAACTATGGAAAGCTGCAGATAAACTTCGGAAAAACATTGATGCCGCTGAATACAAACATGTTGTACTCGGTTTGATATTCTTAAAATATATTTCCGATTCGTTCGAAGAACTTTACGAAAAATTGAAGAAAGGCGAAGGTGAATATGCGGGCGCCGATCCGGAAGATAGAGACGAATACAAAGCGGAAAATGTTTTTTTCGTTCCCGAAAAAGCACGTTGGAGTTATTTACTTTCCCAAGCAAAACAACCGACCATAGGTAAAATTGTAGATGAGGCAATGGATGCAATTGAAAAGGAAAATACTTCTTTGAAAGGTGTTCTGCCGAAAGTTTATGCTAGACAAAATTTAGACCCAACAAGTCTTGGAGGATTGATTGATTTAATCGGGAATATTGCTCTTGGCGATGCAAAGTCGAGAAGTGCAGATATTTTAGGACACGTATTTGAATATTTCCTTGGCGAATTTGCACTTGCTGAAGGCAAAAAAGGCGGACAATTCTATACTCCGAGAAGCGTTGTTGAACTTTTAGTGGAAATGCTTGAGCCTTACAAAGGACGTGTATTTGATCCTTGTTGCGGTAGCGGTGGAATGTTTGTTCAATCGGAAAAATTTGTGAAGGAACATCAAGGAAGAATTAACGATATTTCTATTTACGGACAAGAAAGCAACCAAACTACTTGGCGTTTGTGTAAAATGAATCTTGCAATTCGCGGGATTGACAGTTCGCAAGTAATATGGAACAACGAAGGCTCGTTTTTGAATGATGCACACAAAGATTTGAAAGCGGATTACATCATTGCAAACCCCCCTTTTAACGTAAGCGATTGGAGCGGGGAACTTTTGCGAAATGACGCACGCTGGCAGTTTGGAACGCCACCGGTTGGAAATGCAAACTATGCTTGGATTCAACATTTTATTTATCACCTTGCACCAAACGGGCACGCAGGATTTGTTTTGGCAAAAGGCAGTCTAACTTCGAAAACCTCCGGTGAAGGTGAAATTAGAAA
>JALSTB010000006.1 GCA_026983955.1 Melioribacteraceae bacterium | reverse complement strand
GACGTATGTTATATTACGTATGTTGTCATACATCATATAAGTTTGACTTTTGTTTATTGTAATTTTTTTGGGTTTTATCGTGAAGAATAGTTGATTAATGAAATCTTTTATAATGGATTCGAACATTATTCATATCATACTGACTTTATTTTCATTACCCCTCTCGCTAATAATATATCCTTACCACACCCAATACATTCAAGTTGATTTTGGAGTTTGATATGAAATTATTTTTCAAACTATTTCGAAAATCGTTTTTATTTCTTTTTTTATTAGTTGATTTGATATATGCCGGGCAAACAGGTAAAATTGCCGGGCGTGTTTACGACGGCGAAACCAATAAGCCGCTTGCTTTTGCCAATATTATTATCTATTCCAAATGGGTTAACGGTGAAGAGGTTAAATTAGATAATGTTCTTGGTGCCGCGACTGATGAAAACGGGGATTATTTTATTCTTAATATTCCACCGGGCTATTACAATGTAAAGGCATCATATGTCGGATACAACGAAGAGATTCGTACCAAAGTAAGGGTAATAGTAGATAAAACAACAAGAGTTGATTTCAAACTTATGCCCAAATCCCTTGTTAGCGAACAAGTGGTTGTTTCGGCTTTTAGTTACGATAAAGCGCAGAAGGATTTAACCGCTACAAGAAATACATACGATTTAAGCGAAATTAAAAACTTGCCGGGTGTGAACAATATCGGCAGTATTCTTTCTTTACAAGCGGATGTATCCGACGGACACTTTAGAGGGGGCAGAAAAGGAGAATCGCAATATTTGATAGGTGGAACGTCGATAGTAAATCCTCTTAACAACTCCAGGGCTTTCGATCCTATTTCATTTGCATTTCAACAAGTTGAAGTATATACGAGCGGATTCAGTGCGGAATACGGGAATGTGCAATCGGGCGTAATTAATATGATAGCCAGGGAAGGGGATTCCCACAAATGGCAAACCAGATTGGAAGTAGCTTCAACAAATTCATATTATAAAACTTGGGGAGGGAGTGTTTACGATACTAAAAATCTTATTTACTATACTTTGATGCAAAACCCGGAGGAATGGTTGGATGGAAGGGATCCGTCTTCAGGAAAAATTTTATGGACACATTTCGGAATAAAATTCCCCGAAAATTATTTACCTCCGTTGCCAATAACTTGGCCGCCACCGCCGCCTTTGAGTAGGGAAGACTCTTTGAGAACAGCTTCGCTGGTTAGAGCTTTATGGCTTCAAGCAGCAAGGGATGTGGGATTAAAATATGATAAACCCGATTATAGAATTGATCTTGCGCTAAGCGGACCGTTAGCCCGGAAGCTAGCTCTCTTTTTAGCCGCAAGATTAAACAACGTTAATCCGGTTCTACCCTCTACCGAACCTGATGTACAACGACAAGTTTTAACCACATTAACATACAAGCCCGATACCAAAAACAAATTTAAATTGCTGATAAATTATAACGAACAATTACGAAATGAATTTAACGATAATTTTTTTACTTACCCGGAACGAGTATTTAATCTTGTTATAAATACAAACACTTCTTCACAATTCGGCTTTCAGTGGAATCATGTAATTAGTAATTCCACCTTTTTCGATGTGAAGTTCGGATTATTAACCACTTATGAGAAAGACAGAATTAATTTGCTTAAAAGTGATGAATATTCAAAAATTTATAATGATAACAGTAACTGGCGCTTTTACACAGATCCTTCCGGACATACGGTTGGAAAATTAAATACATCTATGGGACAAAGAAGAACTGCAACTTATAGTTTTAATGGAAGCCTAACCAGCCAACTTAATAAATTCAATCTGATAAAAACAGGCTTGCAATTTTTCTACTATGATTTGGATATTAACAGACGGTTAAGCGCTTCGAATGAATCTTCTTTGCGATTGGAAAACTATCATAAATTTCCTTACGAAGGAGCCGTTTATGTTCAAGATAAATTGGAATTTGAGGGAATGGTTGCAAACATAGGTCTAAGGTATGATTTCTACAATTTCAATACAATTAATTATCTCGATAAATTTTCTCCTTTCAGAAATCCGAATTACGATCCTCATGATCCCGCATCGCCTTATTATAGCAGTAAACTGGCCGCAAAAGAAAAAACAAAAATTATTACTGTGTTGCAACCGCGCATCGGTATTTCTTTCCCTGTGGATGAACGTACGGTTGTGCACTTAAATTACGGTGTATTCATGCAAAGACCTGCATTCCAATATGTTTATTCACACCGGTTTCGTTTAGGACCGGAACCGAATTTCACACGTATGGGTAATCCGGAACTAAAACCGGAAAGAACAATCTCTTACGATGTTGGAGTTGTTCGTACCCTTCCTCTCGGGCTTCACATAGATTTAAGTGCTTATTTGAAAGATGTAAGTAACTTAATTCAATTTGCAATTTATGCCGATAAAAGTGGCAATCAATATCAAACATTTATAAATAAAGAATACGCCGATATTAAAGGATTCCAAATTAATTTGGAAAAGAATGTTGGTACTATCCAAGGATTTATCCGTTATAACTGGCAAGCCTCAAAAGGTAAAAGCGGTAGTGTTTTCGGGGTTGGCGCCCGTTCCGTATTTTTTGAAAATCATGAACAGAATAATATTCTTCCGGATCCCGAAGATGTATATTTGGATTACGACAGAACCCACAGATTACTTGCAAGCCTGACAATCAAGTTAGGGGAAAATGGATTAGGACTAGGCGAAGACTTTAAACCGTTTGCCAATTTTACGTTAAGTGGAATATATACATATCAAACGGGGCGTCCTTTTACTTACGATGCTTCGGGGAAAGGTCTCAGGTTTAATCTTCGTACACCGGACGAACATAATTTCAATATACGGCTCGAAAAGCAATTCCGGATTGGTTCAACCAAAATCAACGTTTATTTGGAAGGCTTTAATATGTTTAATAATCATGTGTTCGATTATGATAAAACATTCAGTGAAGATCCGGATAATAGATACAGAACTATTTACGTGGAAGACAGAAAAAATTTATTTATTGAACGAAGATTTTCTCCGTACGTTACAAATATAGAAGGTTACTTAATAGGTAACCAACCGCGGCATTACAGGTTTGGCGCTTATTTCGAGTTTTAATAAAAGGGAGAATAAAATATTTATGAAAAAGATATTAAAAGTAAAGTCATCCATTTTGTTGCTCTTCCTCCTATCTGTTTTCTCTCTCCGGGCTCAACAAGTAGAATATAGAATTCACACAAGGGGAATGCTACACGAAACGGAGTACAATGACGGTGTAATCGGTAGACCGTGGCAAGAGGGGCCCGGCGGGGAAAAACAAGACCTGCCCTGTTTTGAATGGCCGCGTTATTCGAAAACCGTTATAAATGGTATTGAATACAGCGGGCAACATAATATTGTGGGAGCCGGAATGTACGTCTCGGCAAATGAAAAAGGGAAACCTGGTGCGGAAAACAGAATATTTTCTTTTTGCGGAGCAATTGGTACAACAAGCGGACCGGTATTACCTGCCGGACGATGGAGTTTCCCGATATCGATTGAAAAAATTGAAAATTACCCGCTTCTGCCAAATGGTGATTTAAATCCCGATTATAACCCCGATGAAGCGGAAGAGATTATTATTGCAAAATGGGCAACAACAACCGGAATAACGGTTACACGAACCTCGAGGGCTTGGAGTTATCCGGATTATGACGATATGATTATCTATGAATATCAATTGGTCTATAACGGTGATACCGATGGAAATCCAAATACAATAGAACGAACGGTTCCGCTTGTGGATGTTCTGTTCCATATTAATTACGGCTTTGCTCCATCAATGTTAGGTTATCAAAGGAATTACGGTGAATGGAAATACGAAGAAGGAATGTACAGGCAAGATCAAAGAAGTTCATTCGATCCCGATTATTGGCTAACTTTTATGCAAAATGTTCATACTGGAGCTGCGGATGCCCAAACAGAATATCTTATGGCCAAGCCCGAACCGGATAAAGATTTATTCAAACTCTTTTCAGAAACCGGCTTGAATGGTGGCGGATTGTTAAGCCCACAAGCTCCCGGGTATTGTTGGCTGTATTGGGATATCGATCATTTATCAGTGGTTGACAGAAACGACCCGTCCCGTAATGAATCCGACTATGCTAATTTCATGCTTAGGGATGCCAACGGAAATACCTTTGAAACAGATGCTAACGGGCATATCAAACAACCGTGGAATATGAAAACAGGTAGCGGTAATACCAGGGTGAGTAAAATGATTGACAGAGCTGCCACTTTAGATGAAAGATGGTGGACGGTTTATGGAGAAATAGGGGTCCCGGAAGGTTTGCCTTCCGATGAAGGTAGATTTGTGTTGCCCGACGGTTCTTCGTGGATTGGAAGGGCAAGATATGAATGGGACGAAAGTTACAACGGTGTGCAAGTAATTAACGGATTCGGTCCTTATAAAATGAACCTGGGGGATACTTTAGAGTTTGCTTATGCAGAGGTTGTCGGGTACGGTGGAACAAAAGGTAAAATTATTTGCGGAGGTCAAACTGAAAAACAATTTTTCCCCATTAGAAGTATGGATAGAAAAGTTGTATTGAACGGCGAAGTGGTTACCGAACACTATTTAACTGATTACGGATATCCCGACTATGTTAATTCGGATGTTATAACTGTAAATCAAGTAGCCCACAAAGCTTGGGAAGCTTATACCGGTAAAGAAATTCCGTACGATGAAAATCGGAAAGGACCGGCGGGAGGTATGTTGTTCCCCGAATTTAACAAAAAACCTTCTAAAAATACCTTGAAATACAAAAATATTCCCATCCCGGTTCCGGCACCGGTTATTACGGTGGAAAATACACCGCAAGCAAATGTTAAAATTTTATGGAAAAGATCCGTGGAAAACTTCCACCCGCCAAGATTAATGGGAGAATTGACAAAATTCAGAGTTTACCGTAGTGATGCAGGAATGGGACCATGGAAATTATTAGGTGAAGTCCCGAAAGGACAGGTAAATGACGACGATATGTATGAATTTACCGACATTGACGATACTTATAAATTGGGGGAAACAAAGTATTACGCTGTTGCTTCGGTAGATGACAAAGGAAACGAAAGCGGACTTACCAATATTACCGCACATGTAAAAAATGTAAGAAGTGTTGATGAGATGAAAAACGTTTATGCGGTTCCCAATCCTTTTATTGTTAATTCGGGCTTTACCGGAAACAATCAGCAAAATGCTATAGGTTTCTACGGATTGCCGGAAAAATGTACCATCAGGATTTTTTCCTATGCCGGTCAGTTAGTTGAAACTATTGAACACGATTCCCCTACATTTTCAACTGCATGGTTCCAGGTTACAAGAAATAATCAAGACATTGCATCGGGCGTGTATTTTTACGTAGTTACCACCCCGGAGGGTAAAACCGCACACGGTAAATTGGTGATAATTAAATAAATATTTTTTAATACGGTGAATAACATGAAAATTTTTAAAAACATTTTTTTAATAATCTTTTCATTGTGGACTATGTCTTCAATATTCGCCCAGAGTTCCGGCATAGATAAAGTTGGAACTACATCCTTCCAATTTCTGAAAGTGATGAACGATGCAAGGTCAACCGGAATGGGCGAAGCATTCGTGTCGGTTGCCAATACTTCAAATGCAGTCTTTTGGAATCCGGCGGCAATTACGAATGTTGAAAATTTTGATTTATCAAGTTCTTTTGTGAAATGGTTTTTCGACGTATCCCACTATTCATTGGCTGTAGCCTACAATTTGGAAGGATTTGGAAGAATTGGCTTGCAAGCAATTATGAATGATCTGGGAACCATTGAGGTAACACGTGTTGATCATTTGGTTAAAGATGAAAGTGGGAATTATAATCCCGGATTAACAGGGGAAACTATTTCACCGGGATTCAAAGTTTTCGGTTTGACCTATGCCAAGCAGCTTACCGATAAGTTCTCTTTTGGAATTACCGCAAAATACGTCGTTGAAGATCTTGTAGCAAAAAAAGCTGCAGCTCTGGTTTTCGACGGCGGAATATTATACAACACCGGCTACCGCTCAATTAAGGTTGCGGCAGCTCTAAGGCATTTCGGACCGGAAATTATTTATTTTGATCGTAGTTATCCCTTGCCGCAAACTTTTACCATTGGTATTTCCGCCGAATTGTTCTCGCCTTCCGACCCGTTAATTTCACAATTACAAGATCAAACTTTACTGTTTTCATATAATCTTTCACAACCACGGGATTATAGCCAACAGCATCACGTGGGGTTCGAGTATTCTTATTTGAACATGTTTTTCCTACGGGCGGGCTACAAAATAAATTTTGATGAAGAAGGAATTACATTCGGTGCCGGTGTAAAATATAAAAATTATAGAATTGATTATTCATTTAACGATTACGGACAATTCCTGGGAAACGTTCACAGGTTTTCGGTCGGATTGGAAATTGATTAATTTTTAATAGGAGCAATTTAATATGTTAAAATTCAAAAATTTTGCCGAAATTTTTATTGTTATGATTTTGCTCCCTATCCTGATTTTACCGCAGCACCGGGGTGATAATTTATCATTCCAAGGTTTGTTTGACAATCCCAATGGTACCGATGCTAAAATTGCAGCGATGGGAGGAGCAAACATTGCCGGAACAGGTGAGTTAGGGTCTATTTTTAATAACCCGGCCGGTCTGGCATCTATTCATAAAATTAAATTTTCCTTCACTGCAAACGAGTTCGAAAAACGCTGGTGGGAAAATCAAGACTATAGACCAAACAGACAGTTCGTTACCCTTTCTTTTTATTTGGACGGATTATATGCGCCAAACCCAGCTAATAATGGCAAGTGGGATAATCAAGCTTTTTTTGACGACTCAACTTATATAGTAAACGATCCGCAACTCGGTTTGGACCCCTTTTCCGAGGAAGCCGCAAATTGGATAAATTCCGAAAGTGGCAGAGCTTTCAACAATATTGCCGTTGTTGTACCGCTTAAAATTTTGGAACATAATTTTGTCATTTCTGCTGCTTACAGCAAACAATTTAATATTCTGGATTATGATAGGAACAATACTTATCTCGATCCTCACTTGGGATATAACGGATACGGACCCGTCCCGGAAAGAGTAACCTCTGCCGAGGATTCAATACGTGTTAACTGGTTCGATTACGAACGCTCCAAAATCGGTAAACTAAATCAAATAACTTTTGCGTTTGCAACCGGAATTACAGAAAGTATTGATTTGGGTGTGAAAGTAAATCTACTCTCCGGTTCCTCAAATGATTCATACAAACTAAACAAAATAGGTTATTTTGACCTTATGGGAGGAGCCAATCAGTTTAAGTTTTCCTATGATACCTTAAATACCGGTATTAAAGGAACCTCAAATTACAGCGCATTTTCTATTACCGTGGGTTCGGTTTTTAAACTGAACAGATTTAATTTGGGGGTGTCTCTTAATTTACCTTATACACTTAAAAAAGAATGGTCATATACAAAAACCGTTTCATCCGTAGATTCGACTTCTTCTGCGATTAATTCTGGTGTGGATGAGTTGTCACTTCCTTTAACTTATGCTGTAGGTTTAGCCTTCATGCCAATTGATGAATTTACAATTCGCTTGGATGTTGAAAAATCGAATTTATCAAATTCCAAATTAAATATGGCGTCACCTGATTCAACTCTAAGGAAATTTCCAAATAAAACTTCGATAAGAGTTGGAGCAGAATATAAAATTCAAAAGTTTCTATCTATTCTATTCGGATATAATTATCAAAATGCTTTATTTGTTCCGGACGGCGCAGCTATTAAAGATAAAGGTCCAGGAATTAATTCTTATTCTTTTGGGGTGAGCATTCTTCTTCCAATAGGAAGATTTAATATTGCTTACACTACCAGCTCAATGAGATATTACGACTCGTATTTTAGTAATACTAATTATAACACCGTTACAAACAGTAATATATTGGTTGGTTATACTTATACATTAAACTAATAAAATTAAATTAATTATTTTCTTAAAAAAGAAGGAGAAAACCATGAAATTACCCCACATCGTAATTGCATTCTTGATCTCTGTTATTTCGGTTTCTTTAGTGGATGCTCAAGAAATCGAAGTAACCCCCGATCAAGGATTAAATGCGGCAATAGACTATGTAAAGACGGGAGCCGCGAATACAATAGTACTGGTAACCGACGGGGGCGTTTATTATACGAACCCGTTTGATGTAACGGTACCGATGACAATAAAAGCAAAAGCTGGATTGAGTCAGAAGCCTGTAATAGTACCCCAAGGATGCGGAGCGGGAACGTTTATCAAATTAAAAGATGATTTAACCTTGGAAGGGATAAAAATAGATGGTAAGGATCCGGCGACGGGCGTATATGATTCGGTAAAATATGCGATACATGTGGAAGCAAAAGCGGGCTCGGCAAACGAAAAGCCTGATGTGATAATACGGAATTGCGAGTTTACAAACATATATAAATACGGCGATCCGGAATTCAGTCATGACGGGAACGTATTTGATATAACGAAAGGTGCACGTTGCGGTACGATATTGTTTGAGAATTGTAAGTTGTCGAATACGGGAGACGAAGCAATCAGATCGATAAACACACATAAGGATCCGGTACCGTTGGAAGGAAAGTTCTGCACGTCGTTTACGGTAAGGAACTGTACATTTGTAAACATAAGAGGAACTGGAATAAAGATAGAAGGAGACGGAGATTCTACGAATGTGGATCCGCCGGTATTGATTGAAAACTTGACATTTGACAAATGTCAAAGGAGAGTGATATGGCATAGGGATATGTATTCGAGTGTGATAAGGAATATATTGATAACAAACAGCATAAAGGGAAATGACGATTTTTCAAAGTCGCAAGCGTTGATAACATTTCAGAGTTTCGGAACAACGGTATCGCACATAGATACGTTTAACATCGTAGGAGTAAAAGCGAACGGTGATACGGTAACGTTGGAGTACGGAACGTTTGTTGCTGAACCCGGGACGAACACGCATGCGGTAAGGACGGGTACGGTGGATACGGCAACGATATATAATTATGATCCTCAATATGCGGATCCGGATAATTTCGATTACACAATACCGTCGGATAATCCGATATTAACGCTTGGTCATGACGGTTACGCTATTGGTGATAGAAACTGGGCAACAAATCCAACGAGTAATACCGAAATCGAAGTAACCCCCGATCAAGGATTAAATGCGGCAATAGACTATGTAAAGACGGGAGCCGCGAATACAATAGTACTGGTAACCGACGGGGGCGTTTATTATACGAACCCGTTTGATGTAACGGTACCGATGACAATAAAAGCAAAAGCTGGATTGAGTCAGAAGCCTGTAATAGTACCCCAAGGATGCGGAGCGGGAACGTTTATCAAATTAAAAGATGATTTAACCTTGGAAGGGATAAAAATAGATGGTAAGGATCCGGCGACGGGCGTATATGATTCGGTAAAATATGCGATACATGTGGAAGCAAAAGCGGGCTCGGCAAACGAAAAGCCTGATGTGATAATACGGAATTGCGAGTTTACAAACATATATAAATACGGCGATCCGGAATTCAGTCATGACGGGAACGTATTTGATATAACGAAAGGTGCACGTTGCGGTACGATATTGTTTGAGAATTGTAAGTTGTCGAATACGGGAGACGAAGCAATCAGATCGATAAACACACATAAGGATCCGGTACCGTTGGAAGGAAAGTTCTGCACGTCGTTTACGGTAAGGAACTGTACATTTGTAAACATAAGAGGAACTGGAATAAAGATAGAAGGAGACGGAGATTCTACGAATGTGGATCCGCCGGTATTGATTGAAAACTTGACATTTGACAAATGTCAAAGGAGAGTGATATGGCATAGGGATATGTATTCGAGTGTGATAAGGAATATATTGATAACAAACAGCATAAAGGGAAATGACGATTTTTCAAAGTCGCAAGCGTTGATAACATTTCAGAGTTTCGGAACAACGGTATCGCACATAGATACGTTTAACATCGTAGGAGTAAAAGCGAACGGTGATACGGTAACGTTGGAGTACGGAACGTTTGTTGCTGAACCCGGGACGAACACGCATGCGGTAAGGACGGGTACGGTGGATACGGCAACGATATATAATTATGATCCTCAATATGCGGATCCGGATAATTTCGATTACACAATACCGTCGGATAATCCGATATTAACGCTTGGTCATGACGGTTACGCTATTGGTGATAGAAACTGGACAGGACAGATAGTAACCGGAATTGAAGATGAAAACCATTCATTGCCCACAGAGTATACACTCTACCCAAATTATCCCAATCCGTTTAATCCTACGACCAATATTAAATTTACCTTACCTGAGAGCGGAGTGTATAAACTCACAATTTATAATATTTTAGGTCAAAAGGTTGCAACATTGTTTAATAAAGAATTAAGTGCCGGTGTGCATTCGGTAATGTTCGATGCATCCGATTTGTCTTCGGGAGTATATTTGTATAATCTAAGTGGGAAAAAATTCAATAAAACTCGAAAGATGTTGTTGTTGAAATAAAATATTCATGTATAACGGGCAGGCTCTTAGAGTCTGTCCGTATTTATATTAAGGAAAAATCTGAAATAACCGGATTTAAAATGAAAAAAAACAATGAGTCGTTAGTTATCGGTTTTATATTAATCACAATGCTTTTTCCATTGTTACTGAAAGCTCAAGTATATTATGTTAATAATGCTACTGAAATCAAAAACATCCAAAGTTCATTGTCCCCGGGTGATACGGTTATTATGAAAAATGGAGAGTGGCAAGACCAACAAATAACATTTTCAGCTAACGGGTCAGTAAACGATACGATTGTTTTGAAAAGCGAAACTCCGGGATATGTTATATTGACAGGCAATTCGTCATTAAATTTCTCCGGAAAATATTTGAAAATAGACGGTCTAAGATTTGTAGCCGGCTATACTGATAATAATGAAGTTATCGGTTTTCGTGTCGGATCGAAGAAAGCATATCATTGCAGATTGACAAACTGTTCTATTATCGATTATAATCCGGAAAATAAAAGTGACGGATATAAATGGGTTTCCGTTTATGGTAAAAATAACAGGGTCGATCACTGCTATTTCAAAGGCAAAACCAATGAAGAAACAACTCTTGTAATTTGGATGCCGAGTTCCGGTGATGAAGTATTTCATCAAATAGACCATAATTATTTTGGAGAAAGACCACCGCTGGGCAAAAACGGTGGCGAAACAATACGAATTGGTACAAGTGATTATTCCATGTACGATGCTAGTTGTGTAGTGGAAGATAATTACTTTGAGAGGTGCAATGGTGAAATAGAAATAATTTCCAATAAAACAGGAAATAATTTATTTCAAAGAAATACATTTTATGAATGTAAAGGAACTTTGACACTAAGGCATGGAAACGGGAGTACGGTAAGAAATAATTTTTTTATTGGCAATCATGTAGATTCCACAGGCGGGATAAGAATTATCGGGGAGAGACACAAAGTTTATAATAATTACCTTGTAAATTTAGAGGGAACAGGATTCTATTCAGCATTATCAATTATGAATGGAGTTCCGGATTCACCATTAAACAGATATTTTCAAGTTAAAAACGCTGTAGTTGCATTCAATACAATTGTAAATTGCAGCAGCAGTTTTGTAATCGGTCTGGGAAAAAATAGCGAAAGAACTCTACCGCCCGATAGCTGTACAATAGCAAATAATATTATTGATAATCCAAACAATCAATCCGTAATTTTTGAAGATACGCCAACTGATTTTACTTGGGAAGGTAATATATTTTGGGGGAATAATACAAATATAGATACTCTTAACGGAGTATATTTTGTAGATCCGCAACTCAGTATGTCCCCCGACGGTTTATATAGGATAGATGAGAATAGTCCGGCATATAATGCTGCATCAGGAAATTATGATTTTGTAACAGACGATATGGACGGTCAAAATAGAGATGCAATAAAAGATATTGGTGCAGATGAAGTTTCATCTCTTGCCATCGTAAATAAACCTTTAACTTCTGATGATGTAGGACCTGAATGGTTGAAAGATACAATACCGTACTGGTTAAGTGTGAAAATCAAAGGACACGGTTCCGTTAATTTGAATCCGGAAGGGAATGTTTATAATCCGGGCACAACCGTAACCTTGGAAGCAATTCCAAACACCGGTTCTACGTTTTTGGGTTGGGAAGGCGACACGCTAACTACCGACAATCCCATTACGGTTGTTATGAATATGAACAAGGAAATTATAGCAAATTTTAAGGATCCGGTTTATTACAAACTCTCTTATTGGATAAACGGTTCCGGAACGATCCAACTTTCACCCGACAAAAGCTCGTATCTGGAAAACGAACAAGTTATTATTACGGCAGTACCCGATTCCGGTTGGGTGTTTACCGAATGGGGGGGCGCTTTAAGCGGGAATGAAAATCCCGATACTTTGATCATGGATTCCGATAAGTTTTTTACAGCCAAGTTTGAAGTTGCTACATCGGTTAAAGATAAAATATTAAAATATGATTTGAATCTAGAACAAAACTATCCTAATCCGTTTAATCCCGTAACCACTATCGGATTTAATATTGATAAATCACGTTATGTTAAAATTAATGTTTACAATACACTCGGGGAGTTCGTTGATAATTTATTTGAAGGGGAATTAAACAAAGGATATTATTCCGTACAGTGGGATGGAACCAACCATGAATCGGGAATTTACTTTGTAAGGCTGATAACAAAAATCAAAACATTCACAATTAAAATATTATTAGTTAAGTGATTATTACTGTTAAAAAAATACTCTTTGTTATTTGCTTTGTTCTCGCAGCATCATTACAGCTAAGAGGCGAAGATTTATCAGCATTGGTCGATAAGGTTCCGAGAAACAGACTTATCACCGATAGTGAGTTAATCAATTATCTTGATGATTCCGTTCAAGATATTAAATTGATTAAAAAAGAATTTACCGGAGAAGACGGGACCCGCTTATTAGAAAAGTTAGCTCACTATTTTAGAAACAGGAAAAATGTAAGTTACTTTTTTAACAGTAACGAAGTGGAAAATAATTTTGAAGTATTGAAAAAAGAATATCCGGACTATATTTCCAAAGTGATTAAAACAGCCGACAAAATTAAAAGCAAATATGGTACGGATATCGATTGGAAATTACCTGGTGTCGATAACCAAGGTAAAGAATTAACCCCAAACACACTCCGGTACCTTTCGAGATTTACTTTTGCATACGGAGAGGTGGCTGAAAAATATTTAAGCGAAGGAAACCAAAAAATATTTGCTGACTTACTTAAGCAAGTAAAAGATTTTATTAATGATTATTCTGCAAACTTAACCGAGAGCGGAAGGAATGATCTGTTCGAACGGTTTTATGCCGGAAATAGAATTAGGAATTTATTATTTGCCCATAATTTGATGTTGGGTTCTCCTTCATATAAATGGCAAGACCAAATATTTATGCTTAAAGTGTTTATCCTTCATGCTGCAAAATTGAGCGACGTATGTGGAAAGTTCCATTGGGGAAATCACCAATTACATGGTTTAGCGGGACTGTATGAAACCACAATTATGTACCCGGAGATTCCAATTATGAGGTATTGGAACGAATTGGCGTTAAAAGGTATAATGGAACATATTAGTAAGGAAATAAAAGATGACGGTTTCCAGTTCGAAAGAGCCTCTCACTACTTTAAGCTGGATATAATGAATTATTTTAGAATTTATCGAATTTCGGTAATCAACAATAAAAAATTGCCGGATTTATTTCTTCATCGTTTCCATAAAATGTTCGATGCAATCGTAGCTCTTGCCATGCCGGATAAAAAATTACCTGTGCTTAACGATGCTCAAGCGGTGTATCCGGAAAAAGCAGGGAACAAAGAAAGTATTAATATGGCGGAATTACCGGATCCGGATCCTTCATTGTATATGACTATTGGTGCCACAATTTTTAATAATCCGGAATATAAATATTTTGCATCCCAAATGTTTCCCCCGGGACTATTCTGGTTTTTTAATGAAAACGAAAGAGAAAAGTATGAAAAATTATCTGTAAAAGAACCCGGCTTAACGTCCGTATCTTTACCGGATTCGAAATTTTTTGTGATGAGAACAGGCTACAAGAAAAATGATCTTTATTTGATAATTGACGGAGGACTTGCTAAGTACAAACCTGATCATACTCACGGTGGAATTCTTGGAGTTAGCGCTTACGGTTACGGGAAAATATTATTACCTACTTACCGGGTAAAATACAGTTCTCCTCATTATAAATACATGAAGAATTCGTTGGTTAAAAATGTGGCTGTAGCAGATAACATTTTACAAGGTAAAAAATGGATTGATAATAAAGCGGGAACCGGTTTCGGATTATGGAGATATTTACCCGAACCAAAAGTAATTGATTGGTTTACCGGGAATAATCTCGATTATTTCTGTGGTTCGCATAATGGGTATAATGAAATCGGAATAAATTACCAAAGAGAAGTCTTTTTTATGAAACCCTTCTTTTGGGTAGTGATTGACCGGTTTGATTCGGAGAAATATCATTCCTATCAACAAATTTGGCAAGGTAAATATAAAATTTTGAAGGATTGTAATGGAATAATGAAAGATAACTTATTTATTATTCAAACGGATTACTCCGATATGGATGTAAACACATTCGAAAAATTTAATATTTTTGCCGCACGCTTTACAAAGAACGGACGTAAGGCATATTCCTTTAACACAATTGTCTTTCCTGTATCGGAAAAAAATGTCGATAAACCTGAAGTAAGGGAATTCAACAGGGATGATTTTTATTTAATTGTTGTTAATTTAAAAAATTATGTTTACAAGTTATTTTTCGCAAAAAATAAAATGCTGGGGTTGGCGGAAGTAAATACGGATGCTGAATTTATCGTTAAGAAATTAAATAATCATAATTTAGAAAGTTTAGTATTTTATAATGGTACAAATTGCACATTTGATGGGGTGAATGTTACATGTAACAATCCGGCTACATTGGAATTGACTAAGAACGAAAACAGTGGGTGGAATTATAGGGTGCTGAAGGGAAACCCCGAAGATGTACGAATGACAGAAAATAATTTATAATGAAAAATATGATATTGGACAAGTTTAATCTGAAGGGTAAAACTGCATTAATAACTGGATGTAGTAGAGGCATTGGTAAAGCAATTGCACTTGGCCTGGCAGAAGCGGGAGCGGATATTATTTGCTTGTATCGGAAAAAAACTAAAAGTAAAATGTTTAATGCTCAAATAAACTCACTTAATAAGAAATTATTTTCATATCAAGCCGATTTGTCAAATCGGGATGAAATATACGGATTTATAAAATTACTCATGGAAAATGATGTTAAAATAGATATTCTTGTTAATAACGGCGGAATAATAAGAAGAAAGAATACCATTGATTATTCGGATGATGATTGGGATGAAGTTATGGAAGTAAATCTGAATTCCCAATTTATCATCACAAGGGAAATTGGTAAACAAATGTTAAAAAGAAAAAATGGAAAAATAATTTTTATTGCATCGGTTTTATCTTTTCAAGGTGGGAAAAAAGTGCCGGCTTATGCAGCGAGTAAAGGCGGTATAGTTCAATTGGTTAAATCTTTATCAAATGAGTGGGCACGCAAAGGTATAAATGTGAATGCAATTGCACCGGGCTATATAAAAACAAGACTTACCAAAGATTTACAAATGGATAAAGAAAGGAATAATGCTATACTAAACAGAATACCTGCTGGAAGATGGGGTAAACCTGAAGATATTGTTGGAGCAGCTGTTTTTTTAAGTTCGGCAGCCGCTAATTATGTGAATGGGGCGGTAATTGCTGTTGATGGCGGGTGGCTTGGTAATTAGTTTGAATAAATACTATGTAATATTATAAATGATATATCAAAATATTAATAATAAAATAATAATATATTTAATGATACTAATCTATTCAAATATTTCGGCGCAAGAATGGCAATCGAAAATTATTTACTACGAAAACGGTAAACTAATATATGTATCGGACAGTTTAGGTAACAGAATTCCGGATTTTAGTTTTGCGGGATATAAAAACGGAAACGAACCGGTACCTGATGTACAAATTGTAAAATCAATATCGCCGGTAGAGGGAGATAATACTTTAAATATTATTAACGCAATAAGAGACATAGCCGAAAATTATCCTGTTCAACCAAACGGTTTTAGAGGGGCGCTTTTATTAAAAGCCGGTATTTATGAAGTTAGAGGTACAATAAAATTGAATGAATCGGGTATTGTGTTAAAAGGGGAAGGCAGTGAAAACAATCCTGCTTCTAACACTATCATATTAGGAAAAGGAAATTCACCGGCAGGAAGATCAATAATTGTAGCCGGTGGCGGTGTTTCTACCAAATGGAATGACATGGTTCCCGGTTCAAAAGTAAATATTATTTCCGATACTGTAAAAGTAGGTGAAAATAAATTTATCGTTGAAAATACTAATCCTTTTGAGATTGGTGACAATATTATTATTTATCATCCATGTACGCAAACGTGGTTGGAAGCTATTGATTTTGGTGGCACTCATTCGGACGAACCCGGCGCCGATTCAAATGATACACCTTGGGAGGTCGGTAGCCAACCTATCGTTTATAACCGTTATATTACGGATATTTCCGGAGACACTATAACAATAGATGTTCCGGTTTACTATACTTTAATACGGGCGCTTTCACAATCTTATATTTATAAATATTCCCGCTTAGGACTAAAAAGGAATATCGGAATTGAAAATTTAAGAGTTGATATTGAAACATCCGGTGACCCGGAGGATGAAGAACATGCTAAAAATGCTGTCGATCTTTTTCTTATTGAAGATGCATGGGTAAGGAATGTTACAACTCTTCATTTTGTAGAATCCGGTTTTAGAACGAATACAGCTACACGTATTACAATTTCAAATTGTAAAGCTCTTGATCCGGTTTCAAAAATAACCGGCGGACGAAGATATAATTTTAACGCTTACACTGCTTCTCAGCAAATACTTTTTAAAGATAATTTAGCTACACATGGCAGGCATTCCTATGTTTCTAATGGGACATCTTGGACATCGGGAATAGTGTTTTATCATAATTACGCAGACAGTTCCTACGCTGCCAGCGAAGGTCATAGGCGTTGGAGCCAAGGTTTATTGTATGATAACCATGTTGAACTAAGCAGGGTTTTAGCAGGTTATAATAAACGCAGAATAGGCTTGTATAACAGAGGTTATTATGGTACAAGTCACGGATGGGCAAGTGTAAATTCCGTTGCTTGGAATTGTGATGTTAAAGACGGACAAATAATAATTCAGCAACCCCCAACAGCCCAAAATTATGCAATCGGTTGTTCCGGCTCGTTAATTGCCGGTTATGGTGATTCATCTTTCGATGAGAAAGAAGGTTATATTGAAGGTTCAAATAAATCCGGTTTGTTACCACAATCACTTTATTTAGCGCAATATAATGAACGGATGAATCTGTCAGATGTACGCGGAACAAGTTATAAACCGGGCATGGGAGAGTTTTTTATTTACCATAATTATCCCAATCCGTTTAATCCTTCTACACGGTTAAAATTCTATTTGCCTGAGCAATCAGTTGTTACAATAAATATCTATGATATTACGGCACGTAAAATTCGTACGCTGTTGTACAATCGAAATTTGTCCGGTGGCGTTCATTCAATCGAATTTACTGCGAATAACATCCCAAGTGGAGTTTACTTTTGTAGTTACACAGTAACAAGCGTAACCGGGAAGGAATATAAAAAAATTGATAAATTAGTATACTTAAAATAAATAATTAGTTAAAATCAAATGTTAAAAGATTATAAGGAAAAATCGGAAAAATTATTGGCAAATAAAATTTTTGCCGTTATCCGTTTAAATGATTCCGGGAGTGCCCTTGAGGTAATTGAGGCTGTAATTTCCGGAGGTATAGTTAATATTGAAATTACTTTAACCACCCCGGACGCACTTTCGATATTAAGTGAAGCGATTAATAATTTTAGCAACGTTGCAAGAATTGGTGTCGGTTCTGTTTTAAATCTTGAACATACAATTAGCGCTATGGAAAACGGGGCAGAATTTATCGTGTCGCCGGTTCTCGATTTTAAGGTAATCGAGTATGGACACAAAAACGGTGTGCCGGTTTATCCCGGAGGATTTACGCCAACGGAAATTTATTCGGCACACAATGCAGGTGCGGATGCCGTTAAAGTTTTTCCAGCCGATATTTTAGGCATGAAATTTTTCAGAGCGATTAAAGCTCCAATGCCTCAACTTAAATTAATTCCAACCGGAGGAGTGTCACTTACAAATATTCGGGAATGGCTTAATGCGGGTGCTTCAGCTGTTGGAATTGGCAGTGCATTGTTAGATAAGCAAGCTATCAAAAACAAAAATTATAAAAAGATAGCGGATAATGCTAAAATTGCTGTTAGTAATATTAAGAAACTTATTACCACTGGGGAATAAAATACTATGGAAAGAAATCACAAAGTAGTTACTTTCGGTGAAATTATGCTCCGTCTTTCAACACCGGGATTCAACAGATTTATTCAAATCAACAATTTCGATGCATCCTTCGGTGGTGGTGAAGCAAACGTAGCCGTCTCTTTGGCTAATTTCGGGGTCTCTTCCTATTTTGTTTCAATCTTACCTGAACATGAAATTGGTAATGCGGCTCTTAATCGATTACGAAGTTTTGGCGTCGATGTTACTTACATTAAACGCGGAGGTGAAAGGATTGGAATTTATTTCCTTGAAACCGGAGTAAGCCAAAGGTCCTCCAAGGTAATCTACGATAGGAAAAATTCCGCAATTAGTAATATGAAAACGGAGGATTTTGATTGGGATGAAATCTTTTCCGGTAAACATTGGTTTCATTGGACAGGTATAACTCCTGCGTTGGGGAAAAATGCCCAAGATACTTTGAAATTAGCATTGATTGCTGCAAAGAAACACGGGCTCACGGTCAGTTGCGATCTTAACTTTCGCAATAAGATGTGGACTACCGAAGAAGCCCAAAAAGTAATGAATCCGTTGATGGAATATGTTGATGTTTGTATTGCTAATGAAGAAGATGCGGAAAAATCCCTTGGCATTAAAGCCGAAGCATCGGATGTTGAAAGCGCACAATTAAGTGAAGAAGGATATGCAAAATTGGCACAAATACTAAAATCGAAATATGATTTCGATACTGTAGCTATCACACTGCGTGAAAGCTACTCGGCGTCGCGGAACGGCTGGAGCGCTTTAATTCATAATGGTTCCGACTGCCTTAAACCTTATCGCTCAACTATTTATGATATTCAGATTGTTGATAGAGTGGGCGGGGGAGATTCTTTTGCGGCAGGGTTAATATTTAGTTTTCTGCAAAATAAAAACGGAAAAGATGCAATCGAATTTGCTGTTGCGGCATCATGTCTTAAACATACAATACCGGGGGATTTTAATTTGGTCTCCGTTGAAGAAGTGGAAAAACTTATGAAAAACGGAGGTTCCGGCAGAGTTGAAAGATAATTATTCGATTTATAATTGGAGATAAAAATGTTCACAAAAGTTAACGAACGGATACCGATAAAGGATATTATTGTATCCCAAATCGAGAAGGCAATTTTGGAAAAAAAATATGTACCGGGTTCAAAATTACCTTCGGAAAATGAACTGTGTCAACAATTCAATGTTAGCCGTACATCGGTAAGAGAAGCATTACAAATTCTTGCAGCTCGTGGTCTGATTACCATAGAAAAAGGGAAAGGGATATTCGTTAGTAAATTAACTTCCGAAAGTGTGAGCGATCCGTTAAAAAAATTACTTATGCTAAGGCTCGATAGAAATGCTGTTTTGGATTTAACACACGCCCGGCAAATTTTGGAACCGGCAATAGCAAGGGAAGCTGCCAAAAACAGAACAGATGATGATATTGAGCAACTTGAAAATGATATTGTTCAATTAAGTGAATGCAGTGGCGATTTTGATAAGCTGTCCGAACTCGATATGCGTTTCCACTTCGATCTGGCAAAAGCAACCCACAATTTAATAGTGCCTTTGTTAATAAAACCGATTCATAACCTTTTACCCAAGGTAAAGCCGTTTGTATATGCTAAAGTTGAAGATGCAAAAGAGGCTGCATTAATATGGCACAGGAAAATATTGGATGCTATTATTAATCAGGATGAGGAAGGCGCTTACAGGGAAATGCTGGAACACTTGAAAATTGCTGAAGAGCATGCAAAAAAATTATTGGAATTTCAGAATGATAAAAACAAGGAGTAAAAATGAAGGGTCTTAAAAACAAAACCGCAATCGTTACGGGAGGAGCCAGAGACATCGGTAAGGAAACCTCCATAAAATTAGCGAAAGAAGGAGCCAAAGTTTGTATTAATTATTTCAGCAGTGCAAAAGAAGCTGAAGAAACATTAAATGCCATCAAGGAATTTGGTGGCGAGGCAATCACCGTAAGAGGCGATATGACAAATCAAAAAGATATTGAAAATCTTGTTGCAAAAACAAGGGAAGCATTTGGCGAAGAAATACATATTCTGGTAAATAATGTTGGCGGACTTGTAGCCAGAAAAACAATGAATGAGATGGACTGGGATTTTTGGGATAAAGTAATCAAATTGAATTTGGGATCGGTTTTTTTAGTAACTAAAGCAGTTTTGCCATATATTCCAGAGGGCGGATCGATAATTAATTTATCTTCCCTAGCCGCAAGAGACGGCGGTGGACCCGGAGCTGCGGCTTATGCCACATCCAAAGGCGGAGTTTTAACTTTTACACGCAGTTTGGCTAAAGAATTCGGTCCGAAAGGCATTAGGGTAAATTGCGTATCTCCCGGAATGATCAACACTACTTTCCACGATACTTTTACTAAACCTGAAGTCCGTACCAAAGTTGCTGCTGCAACACCTCTAAGGAGGGAAGGTGAAGCCTACGAAGTAGCCGATTTGATTGCTTATCTTGCCTCGGACGAATCTTCGTTTATTACTGGTGCAAGTGTAGAAATTAACGGTGGACTATACTTTATTTAAATAAGGATGGTATGAAAAAATTAATCTTTCTTTTGCTTATACTTTTTTATTCCGTCGGATTTTCTCAACATCCAAACCTGATTTTAACAAAAACTGATGCGAACAAAATCAAACAATCGTTGGGAAAATATCCGATACTCGACCGCTCTGTTCAACTTTCAAAGAAAATAGTGGACGAAGCGTTGCAAAACCCTGTTGATGTACCTTGGCCCAAAGATCCTGGTGGTGGTTATACCCATGAAAAACATAAACAAAATTATAATGAAATGTATCAAGCGGGCTTACTATTCCAAATAACAGGTGATGAGAAATATGCCGTGTTCATACGGGACATGTTAAGGAAGTATGCTGAAATGTATCCGAAACTTGGTAAACATCCTAAAGCAAAAAAACAAACACCCGGAAGGTTATTTTGGCAAAGTCTTAACGAAACCGTATGGCTTGTGCATACTATTCAAGCGTACGATTGTATTTATGATTGGCTTGATGAAAAAGACCGGCATTTGTTCGAAAATAATATTTTTATTCCCATGGCAAATTTTTTCCTCAACGAATGCCGGCATGAATTCGATTTGCTTCATAACCATGGCACATGGATGGTTGCCGCAGTTGGTATGACCGGATATGTTTTGCATAGAAACGATTTTATTAAGAAAGCTCTTTATGGTTCTAATTTGGATAAGAAATCCGGATTTTTAGCCCAGCTCGATTATCTTTTTTCCCCCGATGGATATTACACCGAAGGAGGTTATTATGTCCGGTATGCACTATGGCCCTTTTTCCTTTTTGCCGAAGCAATTAAAAACAATCAACCGGAATTGAATATTTATCAATACCGGAATTCGATCTTAAAAAAAGCCTTATACTCGGCACTGCAAGTAACTTACACAAACGGAGCTTTCATTCCGGTTAATGATGCATTGAAAGAAAAAACATGGATGTCGCCCGAGTTAATAGTGGCTGTTGATTTCGTTTATGCAAATTACGAGCATGATCCGCAATTATTATATTTGGCTAAACTTCATAATGAAGTTAATTTGTCCGGTGCCGGATTAATGGTAGCAAAAGCACTTACAGGGAAAACAGATATACCGGAATTTAAATGGCGTAGCGTTGAATTTACCGATGGTCCGGACGGGAAATGGGGCGGAGTCGGTATTTTGAGATTCGGAAATAAGAACGATCAAGAAACATTGTTTATGAAATACGGGTCACATGGACTTTCCCATGGGCATTTTGACAAATTAACTTTTTTGTTTTATGATCAAGCAAGAGAAATTATTCAAGATTACGGTTCGGCAAGATTTTTAAACGTCCCCCAAAAATGGGGCGGTCGCTATTTACCCGAAAATTATAGTTGGGCTAAGCAAACACTGGCACATAATACTGTTGTTGTTGATATGAAAAGCCAATACTTGGCAAAGAAAAAATTATCTCAACAACATCATTCCGATAGATATTTTTTTAATTCTAAAAATCAAAATTTACAATATATGTCTGCCAAAGAAAATAATGCCTACCCGGGAGTTCATATGCAAAGAACGATGGCATTGATTAATGATAAAAAATTGTACCGCCCTTTGGTTTTGGATGTTTTTAAGATTCAATCGGATGAGGTACATACCTATGATCTTCCTTATTACTATATGGGGCACTTAATTGATATGAATTTTAAATATGAAGCATATACTACTGAAAGACATATAATGGGAGAGCAATATGGCTATCAACATCTTTGGAACCAAGCAGAGGCAGTAGTCGATTCACAATTAATCATTACCTGGCTTAATGGAAAAAGATTTTATTCTTTAATATCTAATACAAGTAAGGGTTCTGAAGTTTATTTAACTGAAATAGGTGGGACGGATCCCAATTTTAATTTGCGGAATGATCATGGGATTATGATTAGAGTTAAAAACAAAAATTATGTATTTGCATCGATAATTGAACCTCATGGTATTTTCGATCCCATTAAGGAATTTACCGTCGATCCTTATTCTACAATTAAGAAAATCAGCGTCATATATGATTCGGATGAATACACTGCGATAAATGTTAAGGGGAAAAAAAATATTGATTGGGTTGTAATAATAGTAAACCAAAATGCAAACCCAAACGCCATGCATAATCTTAATATTAAAGGAAAAATTTATAATTGGAAAGGACCTTTTTATTTGGTTAAAAAAGAGAGGTAAACCATGAAACATGAAAGCGACAAATTCATTTTTTCTAAAAACTTGGAATGGGAGGAAGTAGCACCAGGTATGAAAAGGAAAATATTGGGATTCAATGACCAGATTATGATGGTTAAGGTTCATTTCGATAAAGGAGGTGTTGGGGTTATTCACAAACATCCTCACAGCCAAACAACTTATGTAGTAAGCGGAAAATTTGAAGTTACGATTGGACAAGAAAAAAAAATATTGGAAGGAGGAGATGCATTTTATATTCCCCCTCACATAGAACACGGTGCAGTATGCTTGGAAGAAGGCATTTTAATAGATGTGTTTAGTCCGGTAAGGGAAGATTTTTTAATTTAAATTAAATAAGAGTTAATAATGAAAAATATAAAAAATTTAAGATGGTGGATAATCATATTGGTTGCAATAATTACCATTATAAATTATATAGATCGTGGTGCTTTATCAATAATGTGGCCGGAAATTTCCAAGGAATTGGGAATGACAAAGGAAGAATATTCCTTTATTGCCATATTGTTTACTATTGCGTATGCTGTCAGCCAAAGTGTTTCGGGAAAAATTTATGATTGGATAGGTACTAGATTAGGTTTTGTTATGTCGGTAGTAATTTGGTCTGTTTCTGAAGCCTTGCATGCCCTGGCACGTGGTGTGTTAAGTTTCAGTGTTGTTAGGTTTTTTCTTGGTTTCGGCGAAGCGGGAAACTGGCCGGGTGCTACAAAGTCCAATGCCGAATGGTTCCCTGTTAAAGAAAGAGCGCTTGCTCAAGGAATTTTCAATTCCGGCGCTTCAATCGGATCTATTATATCACCACCATTAATTGCATTCCTATATCTTTGGGTCGGTTGGAAAATAACATTTATAATTTTAGGGGTTTTGGGAATATTATGGCTTGTGCCGTGGTTGATTATAAATAAAGCTTTACCGGCTAAACACCCTTGGATTACCGAAGAGGAAAAAGAATATATTTTAAGTGATCAGCGTGAAGAAAATATGGGTAATGATTATAATCCCAGTTGGCTTGAAATTATGAAACAAAAAGAATCATGGTCGGTTTTAGCCAGCAGATTTTTTCTGGATCCGATTTGGTGGTTATTCGTTTTTTGGCTGCCTATTTATCTTGCGGACAAATTCGGTTTTAATATTAAACAAATCGGACTTTTTGCGTGGGTACCTTACGTAGGTGCGGCTTCGGGAGCAATATTTGGCGGTTGGATTGCCGGATTCTGGATGAAAAGAGGTTGGGAATTGAACAAAGCCAGAAAAGCCGCAATTGTTTTGGGCGGATTGATAATGTTACCCTCGCTGTTGCTAACCGCATTAGCCGCTACTCCAATTATTGCAGTGTTATTGATTGCTCTTATACTTTTCGGTTTCCAAGTTGCAATTGGAAATATTCAAACTTTACCAAGTGATTTTTTTACCGGAAAATCTGTCGGTTCTTTGGCCGGTGCGGGTGGAACAACAGCTGCGATTGGAGTAATTCTTACTACTTATGTTGTTCCTTTAATTACACGTGAAAGTTATACTCCTTTTTTCGTTATGGGAGCTTTGCTTGTGCCTTTAGGAATTTTATCAGTATTTGTATTCAGCGGGAAAATCCGGAAGGTGGATTTCAAACATAAATGAAACAAAGGAATTATTGCCTTGGGTTTCAGAGTTGCCAACTTCCAAGGAATACCACGCTTAGTGAATTTTCCCCAACCTTCGTTATGCCGTTCGAGTCTCCACTCTAGATCGTCGGTATAACCGGTATAAAATTTATCGAGGGATTCGGAATAGATGATGTAAA
>JALSTB010000005.1 GCA_026983955.1 Melioribacteraceae bacterium | reverse complement strand
AATAATTAGAGGTAATTTGAAATTTATTGACAGGAGTACGGCAATTAAAATTAAAAATATACCGAACAAATACGGGATTGAACGCTGTTCTTTGATTACCGCATCGTCGTCATCAATTTTTCCTTTACGTCTCATTATAACGAAAAAAACAATTGGAATAATCACGCCGAACAATGCAGAGAGCAAAATTATGGTGAATTTTGTTTTGCCCTCGCTAAAACCCGAGAGATAAATAAACGTAAGCAAATTCATTACCGGCGGAATGAACAAGTACGAGATTATCCGTGCAATTTTCGAAGAAGAAAAATTAATTTTCATTTTGAATGTTTTTTCCGGTGCGTTCCAATTTTTTCAGATATTCAAGATAATTCAGAAGCAAATCTTCAACCGGTTCGTACGATTCGAATTTCATTAATTCCTGCCGGATTTTTGCCGCACTGTGTAAGCCTTTCAGATAACCGGAATAAAATTTACGGAACGGAATAACAGCCCTGCGCACATCTTCTTTTGCTTCGATTTCGTAACGCAAATGTTTCAGAGCTGTTTTAATTCTTACTTCCGGAGTTATTTCCGTTCTGATTTCACCGTAGTTCATTAATTCTTTCGCTTGGAGAAATATCCACGGATGATTTATTGCGCCGCGTGCAATCATTACACCGTCTGCACCGGTTTCTTCAAAAGCTCTGATTACATCTTGGGGTGTGAAAACCCCACCATTTAGGACAACCGGTATGTTTACAACTTCTTTGATTTTGGGGATCCAACTCCAGTCGGCTTCACCGCTGTGTCCTTGACTGCGCGTGCGGCAATGGATAGTAAGAGCGGCGGCTCCGGCATCTTCCATCCGCTTTGCAACTTCCAAAATCATTATCGAATTTTCGTCCCAACCTATTCTTGTTTTAACGGTCACCGGTTTGTTTACGGTCTTTACTATTTCTTCCACCATTTTTTGCATATAGGGCGGATCTTTCAACAATCCTGCTCCGGCTCCGCGGTTAGCAACTTTTTTTACCCAGCAACCTGCGTTTATGTCAATTATATCCGGGTCTTCCGATTCTGAGATTTTAGCCGCTTCCACCATCGAATCGAGTTTTTCACCATAAATTTGAATTCCCACGGGACGTTCTTGACCGGTTATCAGCATTTTTTTATGAGTCTTTTTATTATTGCGGATAAGCCCGTCGGAATTGACGAATTCAGTGTAAACCACATCGGCGCCCATCTCTTTACATAGTTTTCTGAAGCCGATATGCGTAATATCTTCCATCGGTGCTAATAACAAAGGCTTTTCGATATTTATGTTGCCAACTGTAAACACGGGGTAACCCTTCTATTTTTCCTTTAATAAAAAGTAAGTGATAAACAGAGTTATAAATGTAAAAAAAGCTCCGGTTAAAAACGGGAATTCGTAACCCAAAAATTGAAAAGCGAAACCACCCCACAACGGACCTAAAATTCTTGCCACAGCCGAAAATGACTGATTAAATCCCAAGATAACACCTTGTTCTTCCTCGGGCGAATACTTGGAAACCATTCCCAAAATAACCGGTTGCAATGTAGCCGTACCAATTGCAAAGATTGCCGAAATTAGAATCAAACCGGCATAATTTATTCCATAAGGCAATAAACCTAACCCAACCATTGTAAAAAAAGTTCCAAGAAGGATGAGATTTTTATCGGAGATGTATTTTGTTGAATATTTAATTAAAACGCCTTGAACCAAAGCGCTGATAATGCCGATTAATCCGAATAAAGAGCCGATTTCCCGGTCGCTTAAACCGTACTTTTTATAACCTAGTAATGCGAAAGTACCGTAAATATTAGCCATGGAAAAAACAATAATGAAATAAAGAATCACCAAAATACCGAGTACAGGTTGTTTTAAAGTTTTTAAGGCAATGGCAAAATCAAATATTTTAAAATCGATTTTCGATTTTCGATTCCGGTTCAAGTTTGATTCGGGAAGGAAAAAGACCGAAAAAAGAAAAGCAAGAAAAGAAAAACCCGCACTGGCAAAGCCTGCAAAAGCATAACTGATTTCGGAGAGGAAACCTCCGATCATGGGTCCGAATACAAATCCCAAACCGAATGCCGCACCGATTAAACCCATTCCTTTGGATCTTTCTTCTGCCGGAGTGATATCGGCAATATATGCTTGCGCAACGCTGATGTTACTTCCGCCGATCCCGCCTAACATTCTTGACAAAAGTAAAATCAAAAACGAATTTGCGAAACTGAAAATTATATACGAAGTTGATGTCAATAACAAGCTGCCAACAATGAATGGCCGGCGTCCGTATTTATCCGAGAGCTTTCCGAGAATGGGATTAAATAAAAATTGCATGAACGAAAACGATGCCACAACAATACCAATTCCGAAATCGGATACACCGAGTTCCTTACTTGCAAATGTCGGCAGAATGGGAATGAGAATGCCAAAGCCCATCAAATCGATGAACACTGTTAAGAATATTATTGCTAAAGACGGTTTCGATCTCATTCGTTTTATTATAATAAAAAATTAACCTTGCAAAATAGCAAAAGTTTGAATAAGAATCCCTTCGATTAAAATTCAAATTTAAATTGATTTTGAGGTTGCGCGTAAGTATAAGATTAGTGAATTTCCAAATGAATAAGAGTTGACTGCCACAACTTTTATCTTTATTGCATATCTTTGCAAGTCAGTTATTTACGGAAACGCAATGTTAAAGAGTTATTTCTTCATTAAACGGAGTATAGCGGAAATATCCGGCAAAATTTGCGGAAGAAAAATCTATGAAATTTTCACACAAGAAAAAGACACACTCTTTAATCATCTGCCCTTTGCGGAAGAGCCTGATGCTCACTTGATTGTTTCCGTAAATCCACAAATTTCGTATATACAATACAAAAGGGAATTTCATAAAGCGAAGAAAAATACCGTTTCGTTTCTCGCCAATTTATTGCCGCGAAAAGTTGAAAAGATTATGATTGCGGAAAAAGACAGAATAGTACTTATACTGCTTGAAGATTTTGAAATTTACATCATGTTTCACGGTTCGAAAGCAAACGTTGTGTTCTTCCATCCAAAGGAGAATTCGATTGTTTCATTCAAGAAATTGGATGATCCGCAAACGGTTTTGAGCGGTATTCAAAAAAATCTATTTATCGATCCGGCGGAACATTACGGCTTTGCGAATATGATAGGGTCGGAAAATAACGTAACTGCCGAACTGAAAAAGGAATATCCGAATATTGCAAAGGAAATTTGGAGGGAAATAGATTTCCGGAAAGGGAAGAATCCCGGGAAAAACATTATAGAATTACTTGACGAAATAGTATCCGAAATTGAACATGGGCAAATTATTACCGGCGTTGATGAAGATGAAAACAAAATACGTTTTCTGCCAGCAACTTTTCAAAGAGCAAGAACTCTTACCGCTACGAAAATTTCCAATAATTATGAAAACGCATTGCAAAATTATTTATCTTTGCATTACAAGTTCTTTAAAAATCTGACACTAAAAAAAGAAGTGGAAAAATATGTTAATCGTGAATTGACTCGATTGGCGAATAAACTTAATAACTTGAAAGGCAGAATTGACAAAGGTTCAAGAGAGAAAGAATACAATAAATACGGTGGGATTCTGCTGGTTAACAAAAGTTTAGTAAGAAAAGGAATGGATGAAATTGAGCTGCCCGATTTCGAAACCGGTGAAACTTTGAAAATTAAATTGGAACCCAAACTTTCCCCTCAAGAAAATATCGACCGGTATTTTGAAAAATCTCGTGATGAAAAATTAAATTATCAAAAATCAAAGGAACTGTTCGAAGCAACGAAGAAGAAATACGCATATTTGCAGGAAATATTAACGGAATTGGGAAAGACAGACAACGTTCAAGATTTGGAACGGATAAAAAAAGAATTGAAAATAGCAAAAGCGGGAAATATGAACAAAACCGTGGAAAAATTTAAATATCGAAAATTTTTAATTGAAAATAAATACCATGTTTATGTGGGAAAGGATAGTAAGTCGAACGATTATCTTTCTATAAAATTTGCCAAACAGAATGATTATTGGTTTCATGCCAGAGGGTTGGCGGGATCGCATGTTGTTTTGCGGGTTGATAATCCGAAAGAAGGTGTTCCGAAAAGCGTATTGAAAAAAGCTGCAGCAATAGCGGCATATTTCAGCAAAGGAAAAACAGCCGGAACCACACCGGTTTCTTACACTCTTGCCAAGTATGTTTATAAGAAAAAAGGTATGGAACCCGGCAAAGTAATGATATCGAAAGAAAATGTTTTGTTGGTAAAACCTGAAATACCCAAAAATTGTGAACAGTTAAATGATTGACGAAAACATCAACAAAGCCAAAGTATTATTTGCCCAAGGTGAAAACGAACTTACGCGCGCAAAAGGTTTTGCCGGGGCGAACGACGATGGTAAAGCCCGTACAAGTTCACGGAGGGCAGCCGGATTTTTTATAGAAGGTCTGCAGCTTATTGAACGAAAAGCTTTTTACGGTAAAAGTTTTATGAGTTTGCTAAGGGCATTAACGGTTGATGCAGAGGTGCCGGATAACGTAAAAATTTCAGCCCGCATTCTTGTTGAAAAGCCAGGTGATTTGACCGGAAAGAAAGCTATTGAGCACGCCGAAACTATTATGGATTATTGTAAAAACAAATTTGAACAAACAGGGGAATCTGATTAGATGTTTTACGTGAGAATCCTTATTATTATTTTTGTTGCCGCTTTGATGGGAATAATTTATAATTCGGTCTCTCACAGCAGTATTCCGTTTTTCCCGGGCGAATCTAATAATTACGCAAGTGAACTAAAACATAAATCTGAAAATTTACCCGATTCGGTTAAATGGGAATACAATCCGGAAGTAATAAAATGGTATCCAATCCGAGCCGACCAAGCATATTTCGTTTTTGAAAAAGGCATGGCAAAATTCGTTGACCCCAGAGACGAATGGGATTTTGAAGAAATACATATCAAAAATGCAATCAATATTCCAGTTTACAAATTTTCGGAAGATATGTTAAAATTAAAAAAATTAAATAAGGAAGATTTAATAGTAGTTTATTGTGAAGACGAGTATTGCGATAACGGAATTGCATTGTGCGATTCGTTAATCGATTTGCTTTACAGAAATGTGTTTTTGTACAAAGGCGGAATTGACGAATGGCAATTTGCCGGTTATCCTTTGGAAGGTACAAAAGTAAAAAAGAATCAATAATGAGAAAATTACTTTCAAACAAATATTTCCTTTTAGGCTCAAAAATAATTATCGGTTTGATTTTTGTAATCTCGGGCATTATTAAAATATCAAATCCATTTGAGTTTGTCGAGTCAGTAAACAATTTTAAAATGCTGCCTCCGGAACTTGTGAATCTTTTCGTAATAATTATTCCTTGGGTTGAGTTTTCGGCAGGATTATTGCTTGTGTTCAATATTTATCCGAAAGAATCGGCCACAATAATTTCGGGACTGTTGGTAATATTTACAATTGCGGTAGTTGTTGCCTTATTAAAAAGTTTGACGTTTAATTGCGGATGTCTGGGCAATATTTTTCCACAAGAAATTGGTGCTTTAAAAATTTTGGAAAATCTGGTGTTACTCGGTTTAAGCATTAATATTCTCTTTAACTCATCCGGAAATTCATTCGAAAAATAAATGTTTATGCTCCCGTTGAAAAATCATGAAATAAATAAAATTCTTATAATTAAATTACGTGGAATCGGGGATGTGATTTTATCAACCGTAATTCTGGATAATCTGAAAGAAAAGTTTCCCGATGCACAAATAGATTTTCTTACGGAAAAACCAAGTGTAACGATTTTGGAAGAACTGCCACACATAAACAATGTGATATTATTCAACAGAAACAGTTCGTTCAAACGTTTCCTGCAATTAACGGAGATCCGTAAACGGAAATATGATTTGGTGATTGATTTGTTCTCCAATCCCGCAACCGCTTTAATAACGTTTTTTAGTGGCGCCAAATACCGTGCAGGATTTCCATACCGGGGAAGGCGGTATGCTTACAATATTTACGGACCGCCCGAGCGGGCAAAATATCATGCAGCCGATTTGCATTTGGAGCTTTTGAAAGAAGCCGGTATTAAAATCTACTCGAAAAATTTATTTGTCGGATTAACAAATAAAGATTATACTTTTGCAAATAACTTTTTTTCCGGTAATGGCTTCGAAAATTATTTTACGGTTGGAATTATTCCAAGCGGGGGCTGGCCTTCAAAGAAATGTGACCCGGAAAAATTTGCTGAAATTGCCGACGCTTTGGTGGAAGAATTTTCGGCTAGAATATTAATTTTGTGGGGACCCGGGGATTTGGAAGATTCAAAAAAAATTCAAGAGCTAATGGCTAATACATCTGTGCTTGCCCCCAATACCACTTTAAGGGAAATGGGAGCTTTGATTTCCAAGTGTGATATGGTTATTGCAAACGACAGTGGTCCGATGCATCTTGCGGTTGCCGTTGGAACTCCGGTTCTTAGCTTGCACGGTCCAACAGATCCAAAACTGCAAGGACCTTACGGTGAAAATCATGAGTGGATCAGACTGGAAGAGCTTGATTGTATCGGTTGTAATTTATTGGAATGTCCGAAAAATCACGAATGCTTTTTGGATTTGTCCGTTGAAACGGTAATAAACAAAGTGAAATTGTTAATTCATAAAAACAACATTGCTTATTGATGAAAGCTCTGGAAATCAAATTTAGAAAGTTCATTCTCAATCTTTTACTTTCCTTAACCGGGAAAAAAACTCCGGAAAACAAAATACCGGACAATCCGGAAATTTTAGTTGTTAGATTGAACAAAATTGGTGATGCGCTGGTAACCACTCCGCTGCTTTCTCTGCTTAAATCGATTTCCGGAGCACAATTGGATGTTTTAGCCGACAGGAAAAATCATTTTGTCTTCCGTAGAAACCAAATTGTTAATAGAGTTGAGATTTTTGAAAAAGGAATTAGCGGATTTATTAAAACCGTAAAGTGGATTAATAGTCAACACTACGATGTGATGATTGACGCTCATGATGATGTTTCCACTACCGTTTCATTTCTTGTTGCGGCTTCAAATGTTCCTCATAAAGTTGCATTGGAAAAAGAGAATAAGAAGATTTTTAACCATACGGTAAAAAAGCCAAATCCATCGAACACTCATATCGTAAAAAGGATAGCCGGGATTGCAAAAATATTCGGAATTGAATATGATGATAATGAATTAAAAATTGCATACAATCCTTCCGAAGAATCTTCAAAAATAGCTGGGGAATTTATTTCCGCAAATTTCCAGGATAAAAAGTATCTTTTGGGTGTGAATATTTCCGCCGGAAGCGATGCAAGATTTTGGGGAGTTGAAAATTATAAGAACGTATTGGCAAACCTCGAATTGAATGAAGAAATTGGAATTTTGCTGTTGCGTGCTCCCGGCGATTCTGTAAAAGCCTTGCAAATTTCGGAAGGAAAATATCCTGTTTTCGAGGATAAAAATTTTGATGAGTTTGCTGCGATGATTTCGAAATTGAACTTGCTTTTCACACCCGATACCTCCGCCGTACATCTTGCTTCGGCATTCGGTGTACCGGTATTCGGGCTTTATGTTCATTATGACACCGAAGACATGATCTGGTCGCCTTTTAATACTGAATTTGACTATGTTTTAACCAAAGAACCGGCTTTAAGTAATATTAGCTATCATATTGTAATTAAAAAACTTAACCAATTCATCAAGAGAGTATTTAATGAGTCACGAAATACCTGATTGCAAAAGATTTACGGGATACAAACCGTGCTACCCGGAGCATAATTGCTGGGTTGACGGTTGCAAGGATCAGCTCCCGTTCGGGAAGAAAATTCTTATAATAAACCTCGATGCAATGGGTGATGTGTTGATGACAACAGCGCAACTTCCCACATTGAAAAAAGAATATCCCGAATCGACAATTTACTGGATTACATTAAAAATTGCCGCCCCTTTGCTTGATAACAATCCCTACATACATAAAGTTTTTGTTTACAACGGTGAATCGATTTCAATCCTAAACCAAATGGAATTTGATATGGTTATGAATGTGGATAAATCGATGCGCTCGGGTGCGCTTGCAATGAGTGTTAAAGCCAAAAAGAAATTGGGCTTCGGAATAAACGGTAACGGTCAAATAATACCGCTTAACAAAGGTGCGGAGTACAATTACTTGCTCGGAATGGATGACCACCTGAAATTTAAAGTTAATCAGCGCTTGGGACAAGATTATTTGGCAGAAACTTTTGAAATTCCGTACATAAGGAACGATTATGTCTTTAATTTTTCCGCCGAAGAACTACAATTTATAGAGGAATATAAAAAGGAGACCGGTATAACCCCGGAAGATGAGATAATCGGTTTTAATACCGGATGTTCCAACTTGTATCCCAATAAAAAAATGACTATTGAACAACATGTTTACCTTATTGAGAAATTTTTGGAATTCAACCGGTTCAAAATTATGTTGCTTGGCGGACCCGAAGACACGGAGAGGAATAAAATTATTGCATCACATTTCGGTGATAAAATAATTAATACCCCCACAACTCTCGGCGTAAGAAAGGGAGCATGTTTCGAAAGTATTCCGCAAGTTGTAATCACAGGTGATTCTTTCGGAATGCATTTGGCAATTGCTCTCAAAAAATATGTTATTGCCTGGTTCGGATTGAGTTGCTGGCAAGAGATTGATTTATACGACAGGGGAGTTAAACTGTATCCGGAAGATTTGGAATGTGCACCATGCTGGAAAAAAGTCTGTCCGTATAATCTAGAATGTATCCAACAAATAGATTTAGAAAGAATTATTAGGGAAACTGTTGGTTATTTTGACAAAAATAAGCGCAAAAATGACAAGGTATAAGAAAAGAGTACTATAATAATATAGTAAATTAAGTTTTACGTAACTTATTATAAATCAATAAGTTAACAAAATTTCCCGGTTTTATGGAAAATTTGCTTCTAAAAATAAAAAAACGTTTGAATCGACCTCTGATTCTTGACGGTGCAATCGGAAGTTTGCTGATTGACGGAGGAATTGAGGAAGATAAATATTTATGGAGTTCCTTGGCAAATTTAACAAAGTCCGAAGCTGTCCGGAAAATTCACATCGATTATGCTTTGGCCGGTGCCGATATCATTACCACAAACACTTTCCGTACAAATCCTTCGGCTGTAAAACTGAGCGGTTACGGAATTGATGTGAATGAATTTGTTAACAAAAGTGTCCGGCTTGCAACAGATTTGAAAGACGAATTCAATATTCTGGTGGCCGGTTCCAATGCTCCGGCTGAAGATTGCTACCAAAAAGAAAGAACAATCCCTCTGAACGAATTGGAATATAACCACAAAAAACATATTGAGCTTTTGTGGGAAAGCGGAGTGGATTTTATCCTGAACGAAACGCAAAGTCATTGGGATGAAATTGAACTGATTGCGGAATTTTGCCATTCGAACCGGATTCCGTATGTTTTAAGTCTTTATTTTTTAGATAACTTGACTTTGCTCAGCGGTGAACCGGTTACGGAAGCCGTTGAAATGATATTGCAATATTCACCGATGGCGGTTTCTTTTAATTGTGTTCCCCCTTCAAATTTTGAAAAACTGATTTCGTCAATTCGATTGGAAACGGAGTGGGGTTTTTATTTGAATTGTGGTTTAAGTTCGCCTGCCGAGCAAGTAATTTCATGTATTATTTCACCGGATGTTTATTTATCGGATATAAAAAAGTGGTTGCCGTATGAGCCGGTATTTGTTGGAGCATGTTGCGGTTCGAATCCGGAACATATTAAAAAAATAAAGGAATATTTTGATGAAACGCATAATTCTTAAAGCTCCGGCCAAAATTAACTTGGGATTAAATATAATTTCCAAAAGGGAAGACGGTTTTCACAATTTGGAAACAATTTTCTATCCGGTGGAAGATTTATACGATACTTTAATATTTGAAGAAGCCGGTGAATATTCTCTCGTTGAAGAACAACCGCTGTCAATTCCGCCGGAAGATAATTTGATAACGAAAGCCCACCGGATGTTGGAAGAGCATACCGGAGAAAAACTTCCCGTAAAAATTACTCTGAATAAAAAAATACCGTTAGGCGGAGGTTTGGGCGGAGGCAGTTCCGATGCAGCTAAAACTTTGTTGGGGATTAACGAATTTTTTGAATTGAATATTCCGAAACGGGAGCTTTACAAATATGCATTGCAGCTCGGCTCCGATGTGCCGTTCTTTCTTCTTGCACGTCCGGCGTTTGCCGAATCGAGAGGGGAAATTTTGTTAACCTTAAATTTCAAAATCAATTATCCGGTGTTGTTGGTTAATCCCGGTATTCAAGTTTCCACTAAAGAAGCATTTGAAAATATTCAACCGGTAGAAGAACATATTGATTATCTGCAAATATCTTCTTTGCAAGAAACGGAAATGGTAAAACTTAATTCGCTCTTAAAAAATGATTTCGAAGCGTATGTTTTCAATCGTTACCCCGAGGTGGAAAAAATAAAACATGAATTATTGGAATGCGGAGCTTTTTTCGCATTAATGTCGGGCACCGGTTCAACGGTTTACGGGATATTTGAAGATATCGGACCGGCAATGAAGGCAAAGGAAAAATTTGCCGGTAAACATTTTACATTTTTACAACTACCTGCTTAAAAAAACTACAAGATTTATAAATAATAATTTCAACTTTTAAATTTATCAATAAAATGTTCAAACTCGAGCAAGTAATAATTTTTATCTATCAACTCCCGTATTTTCGGTAACATTTTTTCCGTTTCATTTTCTCCGGCTTTGATTATATCTTTCGCATAATTGAAATCTGCCCAACTCAAAGTTTTTACATCCGGTTTCAAAATCAAATCGGCGCCTTTAAGTCTCTCATTGGAAAGATGGTAAGTGGAAATATCTTGAGCGCGGAAAACCACTTCAATTGCATTGTTGAGAGGAGAAGTAATTGTAATATCGCGTGTAACGTCAACGGCAATTACACGGTCGGCGCCCAGTTCTTTAACTTTTCCAACGGGTACGCTTTCGGCTGCGTTACCATCGATGTAAAGTGCCGAGCCGATTTTAACGGGCGGAAAAATTCCCGGAATTGCGGAGCTTGCCATAATCACTCTTCGAAAATTACCCGACGTGAAATTTACTTCTTCACCGTTCATCAAATTTGTTGAAATGGCGGAAAATTTAATTGGTAGCTTTTCTATTTTTGTATCAGGTAATAATGAAAAAATTTTTTTTGTTGTTTCTTTGCTAATAATTGAAAGATCGTTAATTGCCCTTAATGCGGCAACTCTGTTTTGAATGAATTCCGTTATTTTCTCTACAAGTCCGTCATCTTCTTTTTTGTTTTCACTCAGATTTTCCAAATCCAATTCTTTAACAACCGGATTACTTAAAATATCGAAAATATAATCTTCAACATCTTGAGCATTTTGAAGATAAGCGTAAAGTCCGCCAACGACCGAACCCATGCTGCATCCGGTAATTGCATAGATTGGTATGTTTTCTCTCTCAAGCACTTTCAAAACGCCGATGTGTGCCAAGCCGCGTGCACCTCCGCCACCCAAAGCTATTCCCAATTTCGACATGAATTTTTCCTTTTTTGTTTTTTACCGATATCGAAATATAAACTAATTATTTCTTTCAATCGATTTTATTTGTCAGCTAAAATTATAGCGCGTTTAGGTGCCGGGTATCCTTCGATTGTTTTGGTGTTGTCATCGGGATCCAAAAAGTCTGGCAACGATTCATAATTCATCCAACCGGTTTTTCTTTGCTCATTAACCGTAGTAACCGAAACATCAATCAACCGGATATTTTTATAATTGCTTGCCTCTAACCATTCGGTCAATAGCCGGACAGAAGGAATATTTCGTACGTTTCGCATTTTTGCATAGCGGTCAACCGGTTGCAGTAGAGCACCGAATTCTTCATCAATTATTATTGTTTCGAGAACAAGTTCGCCACCGGGTTTTAACAGCCGGTAAATTTCCGCCAAATGTTTCAACGGTTCTTTTTGATGATATAAAACACCCATTGAAAAAGCGGTTTCAAAAATTTCAGTGTTTTTCGGAAAATGTTCGAATCTCAACGGAATAATCCAAACCGGAATTGGTTCCAAGTATTTTCTAATTGCTAGAAATTGCGCTGTGTAAAGCAAATAAGAATCCAGTCCGGTTACCGCTTTTGCACCGGCGCCGTACATTCGCAGAGCGAAATATCCGTTCCCGCTTCCAATATCCAATACTGTTTTACCATTCAGTGGTTTGATGTGGTCTTTCAGTCTGTTCCACTTCCAATCCGAGCGCCATTCCGTATCAATTTTTACTCCAAAGAAATCAAACGGTCCTTTGCGCCATGGCATTAATCCTTTGAGCGACAGTTCCAATTTATTTTTGCCGGCTGTGTTTAGGTCCGTACTTCGGCCGATTTTAATTGTTCCCGAATTTAAGTCAATAACGGCCGGTTTTGTTACGGGTAGAGAGGCAATAAGATTATACCATTTTTGCCAATCGGAACTTTGTAAAGATTTTGAAATTACAAATTTAATCTTTTCAATTTCATCTTTTGTGAAATGCTTGGCGGCAAATCCGTAAAATTCATCCAAATATTTCATTTTGTAGCGATGATGGAAGCAAAGTTAAAAAGTTGATACCATAAATCAACATGGGTGAAACGCGCCCGGTATAATCTGGAAAAGTGTGTGTCGAGAGTTTCCGGAATTAAGACATTTTCGAGTGCATCACGTTTTGCGCTTATTTCCAAATCGGAATAGCCGTTGAATTTTTTGAAGTTATGGTAGCGCTGGATTTGACGGTTGTTTAAATCTTCATCATCAAAAGAAATTTTTTCGGAAAGAATCAAAATTCCTTCCGGTAAAAGTCCGTTGTAGATTTTTTCAATTAATTTATTTCTGTATTCGAGAGGAATAAATTGTAAAGTGAAGTTCAACACAACAATCGATGCATTTTTAATCTCCACATCCATAACGTCCGCACATACCAATTCTATTGGTGTTAAGTATTTTTTGTTTTCAATTATTTCACGGCAACGGTTAATCATGGGAAGGGAATTATCGACGGCAATTATTTTGCAGCCTTCAACGGAAATGTTTTTTTGCATAACGAGTGAAGCGGCACCGAGCGAAGTTCCCAAATCGTATAAATTCGATTCCGGTTTTGCATGGAATTTCGCAAGCATTCCGATTATCGAGATGATTGTACTGTAGCCCGGGATTGAACGCCGCAGCATATCTTCAAAAACGTCCGCAACTTTTTCATCAAAAGTGAAATCAACCACTTTGTCAACCGGTTCTTGGAAAACCGTATCCTTCTTCCAGTTTTTATCGTCCATTATTCACCCGAGAAATTTTAACCGTTACCGGAAAATTAAATAAACTTTTTGATAATATTCAACGGATAGAGAAATAACCACCGCGAACTCCATTTTTCGAAAGCACTATTTGCCACAGTTGATTTTTTCTTGCACGGAAAGCGCCGGCACACGATAGCAAAAAGTATTTCCACATTCTGTAAAATTTGTCATCGTAATTGGATTTGATTTTATCCCAGTTATTAATAAAGTTTTCATGCCAAGCCATTAAGGTTTTATCGTAATCGGCTCCGAAGTTGTGCCAATCCTCCATTACGAATAACTTCTCTATGTTTCTACCGATTTGCGCAATTGAGGGAAGCATTCCGTTTGGGAAAATATATTTGTGCGTCCAAGCATCGGTTGAATGCGTTGTTACGTTGCTGCCGATTGTATGAAGTAAAAACAAACCGTCATCTTTAAGTGCTTTGTGGGCAACTTGAAAAAAGGTTTTATAATTTTTGTATCCTACATGTTCAAACATTCCAACTGAAACTATCCGGTCGAATTTTTCGTTTATTGTTCTGTAATCGGTTAATCTGAATTCCACCGGCAAGCCTTTGCATAATTCTTTACCCAATGCCACTTGTTCTTTTGATACGGTTATGCCCACAACATTAACACCGTAATTTTCAGCGGCATATTTTCCAAAAGCTCCCCAACCGCATCCGATATCCAAAACCCGCATGCCTTCTTTCAATTGTAATTTTTTGCAAATCAAATCGAGTTTGTTTTCCTGTGCTTCATCAAGAGTTGCAGCGTCTTTCCAATAACCGCAGCTGTAGTTCATTCTCTTGTCAAGCATGTGTGTAAACAAATCGTTGCCCAAATCATAATGCTTTTCTCCAACAATAAAGGCGCGGGTTTTCGATTGCATATTAAAAACGATCGAACGCAAATATACCATAAAGAGGGGAATGTTCAGTTTGATTTTTTTTTCAAGGTGTGACGATAATACTTTATAAATAAATTCGTCCGGTTTTTCCGCATCCCACCAACCGTCCATATAAGATTCGCCCAGACCAAGTTCGCCTTGAGTAAGGACACGCTTATAAAATTTTTCATTATGGATATGAATATCCCACGGTTGGCTTCCGTTAATTTCAATGCCGGCGGAGGACAAAAGACCGGAAACAATTTTTTTATAACCCGCGGCTTGCATTTCAAGCTCCGCAAATTTACATTCCTGGCAAGAACAAACAAATCACATTATTGATAAACCGGTAACGTTATTTTGTTCCCGTTTTCATTTATAAAGTGAAAAACCAAATCAGTTTACTCAGAACCGTTGTGTTCTCCAATGTAAATTTATTATTCGCCGTGGAGATTGTTTGATTAATTACAAAGTAAAAGTAACTACCGATCTTAGGAATCCAGTTTACTCTGTAATTCAAAATGATTTCTTCATCCTTGCTGTTCCATTGACCGAACAGACTGGTGAGCAATTTGGGATTGAACGAATAAGTAAATCTTCCGCCGAATTCATTAGTTGAGAACTGTGTACCGGGAAATGAAATATCATTGTGATTCCATGTAACGCTGAACCGGAAATGTTTATTAATGCTTACACCGAGAAAAGTAAAAAGCTTGAAGCGCTTACCGGTGTAAAAGTCGCCCGTGCTTATACTGCCGAATGTAAAAAATTTACGGCCACTGAAAGTATGATACTGCAATTCGTATCTTGTATCCCAATATTTACCGGTGGGCACGTAAACCGTATCGACGAGCGGAAAACTTTCATCCACTCTGTCGAACATTCTTTGAATATTAAACTCAACAAAATCCCCGGTTGTAAACGAAATACCAAGCGGGCGCCATTCCATCTGAATCGACTCGACTTCGCCTGTGGATTTGGTTACATAGTAATTAATATCTGCTGGTTTTATCTCCGTCCGCCTTATCCATGAAATATTCGGGCGGGGATTGAATTGTAATTCCGTACTGTATAAAATATAGTCCTTTCTACGTACATAACCTATTTCGGGATTAAAGTCTTCCGGTATTGAAGTAACGGACAAATCGTATTCCACAAAATCGTTTGGGTAACTTAAGTAAGCGCGAAAGGCTGCGGGATTTTTACCGGTGTAATTTTTCGTAAATGTTTGTGAGAGGACGCCACCGATTCTTAAATTTTTATCCCCGAAAATTTTTGAAGTCGCATAATTTGCCTCCAATCCGTACAGATAATTGTAGCTATCTTTGGAGTTCTTTCCGGTTACAATCAATCCGACATTCGATTGTTCAAGCACATCCTGTTTAATTCTTATCACTGAGTAATTGGTTGTAGGAAGTGTATCCTTCGCCGAAGTTTGCATTGAAAGCAAACCGATTTGTGTTTTATTCTGCCTACCCAGCAATCGCATACCACCGATTATCGGTACTTCTTCTCCGTTGTGTATGCCGATTCTTCTGCTGTAAAATGTTCTTATTCCTTGTCCCAAATTCATCTCGAAAGTATTTTTCCCTTCAAGGAAGAACTCTCTTTTTTCCGGATAGAAAAGTGAAAAGCGCGTAAGATTAATTTGTGCTCTGTCCGATTCCACTTGCGAAAAATCGGTATTCAAAGTTAAATTGAGTTTAAGTGTTGGGGAAATGAGATAATTTATATCTCCACCGGTTTTGAATTTTGTTTCCCAGTTTCCGCCTTTGTTTTTTTGAACACCACCGGAAACAAAAGGTTTAAATTCAAACAAATTTTTTGCGGAAATATTTTTTAATCCAACCAGCTTACCGGCTTTGGAAATCATTTCCAGTTCGTAATTACGCGACCATCCTTGCCATAAAAGTTGCTCGCGTTTTCTTCTTATATTACGTTCGAAATTAATTGCCCAAACTTGATTGTTACTATCCGGAAATTTAAAGGTGGAGAAGGGAATGATAATTTCTGCAAACCATCCGCTGTCGTTCACCGTTGTTTGAACATCCCAAATCCCGTTCCAGCTTCTGTTGGTTCCTTTACCCTCATCTGTAATTAAAACATCTGCCATTGCACCGTTGGGATTGATAACAAAAAGGTAACCGTTTCTGTTATCGTTAAATGGGGAAATTATAACCTCGAAATTATCTTCGGAACCCCAACGGAAATCGCGTTCCATTTTAAGCGCAATAATTTTATCCGGTTCACTATCGTATCCCCAAAATCCTATATACAGATTGTTTTCGTCGTAAAGAATTGCAACTTCCGTTTTTTCCGTTGCGGGTGCGCCTTCCGTAAGCTCACGTTGTGTGAAATTACTGATTTTATTGGCTTTTTGCCATGCGGGTTCGTTCAAGATTCCATCTATGGTAATGGGGGAATTAATCCGGTACGCAACAATTTTTGAGGGTTCGCTTATTTGTGAAAAAAGATTCGTATTGAATGCAATAAGAAAAATTAAAACTAAAGTTTGTTTCATTATTGTCCGAATTTAGAATGATTGAAAGCCGAAAATTAATAAATTCCGGATTTTAATTTACAAGGAAAAACTGTATTTCACTTCAAGAAATGCTTTCGAATCTTTTTTAGCACGGCCAAACGGACTTCCTTCCGGACCGCCGAACCAGGTTGCACCGGCGGAGATGTTTACACCGTCGGCAAAACTGTATTTTAAAACCGGCAGCAGAAAAAAATCTTTATCTTTTAAATTTAAAACTCCAATTAACATAAGTGAAGTATAACTACCGAATGAATATTGTATATTCCCGGTTACCGTGGAAGTTGTTTTTTCATCGACCTTATGCGGCTGGTGAGTTGTGTTTAGCCATTGTTGCTCTTCGAAGGATTTATCATACTTAAATAATATTCTTTGAGAAAATTGAAAATTCAAACTTAAATCATCACTCGCGGCATAATTAACTCCTGCCACATAATAAAGATTTGGGTTTTTGATGTAAATATCTGTTCCATCTTTGTCTTGTGTAGAAAAGTAAGCCGCTTCACCGGTGAAAGTGAATTTATCTTTCGTTGTTACGAAATCGAAACCGAAAATATCGATTTTTTCATACGTTGTTTGAAACTGTAGATATGACGGAATACCTTGAACAAAAGGAAGTAAGAAAAATTTGAAAGTGGGATTTTTATCATATCCGTGGAAGAAACTGAACGAATAATCTATATTTAATAATTTGGATGAAATTCTTAGCGCAAATTCTGTGTTGCTTAATTTATTTGCGGGGAAAACAGTGCCAAGATTTTCAACACGCAAGGAGCCCATTCGTTTAGGGATTTCAACCGGAATTTTATGTGGTTCGAAGTGTAGAATCCAAACACCTTCAAAATTAAAATCGCCTAAATAATAGTTGCCTTTTATTGCAGTTACAGGCAAACGGTAATCTTCTATTTCCGAAGTGATGTTTTTGTAATCCCAAGGATTAATGTTATCGGTAGGATTTAGCCAATCGGTCTTTCCCCAAAAAATGAATTGTTTGCCTAGTCTCATTTCAAAGTTTTCCCAATACAAATCGATATAAGCTTCGACGGGGTAAATTGTCATTCCTTTCGAACGTGGTTCTTCGTATAATCCCAGCACTGATGTATCTTCGTAGTTGAAATCAAGCGATGAAAAGAAGAAAGCATTATCCGTTCCGTAAGAAAAAGTAGTTTGAAGACGGGTTCCCAAACGGTTAAATCCGTATGGCGAATTCAGATTGGGATGGGCAAAGAATTTCAGATAACCTCCCAAATCGAGATTTTGGGGAAACACAAACGGTGATAAACCGAAGTAAAATAAAATCAAAAAAATTTTTGTTCTCATTTCACACTCCGGCTTTTACCTTAATCTGGTTAAAAAACGTTTGGTGAAAAACTTATCAGGTAATTTTTTATTCACGCTGATATTGGTAAATCTCATTTCGCTTGAATGCCCGGATTGTATATCTTTCATAATCATATCGGTTTGGAACCAAACACCGCTGATGTTTTTAATTTCCGGAACCTCAAGAATTTTCCATTCTTTCAAACCGTTGTCAAAATACTTTGAACGTACGGTTACGTAAACATCTTTGCGAATCCAGCGGATAATTTTGCGGTAGCCCGTATCTTCGGCTATTTGCTTGTTCGCCGGTAAACATTCAATTTTATAGCAATCGAATCCGTCGACTTTTTCATCTTCCAATCTTTTATATGTCCAATCGTTCAATTTTGGTTTTCCAATATCGTAATAAGTAAAATCCGAAGACATGAAATTACCGCCCTTTCCGCTGGATGAAATTCTTTTTACTCTGCGAAGAGCGGGCAGGTACAAATACCTTTCATCATCTGCATTTGAATGTTCAATTGTAAGAAAAGCAATGTTTTTAACATCGGGTGGAGCCACAAACCGCATTAACATATCGCTTTCGTTTTCGTTCCGTTTTCGGCTGAACATTTTGATTTTTCTTACACGTTTCTGTCCTTGCGAATTAATAAGGATTAATTCAACGTCGCCTTGCATGTATTTCCAAGTGGATTTGTTCAGCGCTTTTTCCATAATCGCTTTCCCGCTGGGTTCTTGCGCGAGTGTAACAACCCAAACTGAAAATAGAATGAATAATAAATATTTAAACCTAAACATATTATTCGCCCCTTTTTTCTTTTAAAAATTTTGGCTTGAATGTCAAAAAGATTGAAGGTAAGATAGCAATAGCACCGAAGCAAGAAGTAAACATCGCAATCGTTATAAGCAATCCCATGTGCTTTACGCCGTTGAAGGTGGAAAACGTCATGATTGCAAATCCGAGTCCGACTGTTACTGCATTAATCACAATTGGTACTCCGGCTTCCGAAATTGTTTTTCGCACGCTTTCTTCTTCGTTATATTCCGAAAGTCTGTATCGGTAACGGTGAATAAAATGTACGGCGTAATCCACGCCTACACCGATTGCAATTGAAGAAGTAAGTGCGGTTACAATATTCAAATCAATTCCGAACCAGCCCATGTATCCGAAATTAAAAATCATTGCAAAGAGCAGGGGAATGCCGTTCAATAATCCGGTACGGACCGACCGGAAAGCAATTGATGTAACTCCGATGACCAATAACAATGAAATTAAGATGCTGTTAAACTGGCCGCTGACAACCAAATCGTTTATTGCCAAAAATAATTCCGATGTGCCGGTTAGTTCAATTTTTGATTTTGGAAAGTGGGTTTGTATGTATTCCCTTGTTTTTCTGTCAATTTCCCGCAACACATTTGAAGATTCGGTATTAATAAAAGCATTGATTCTGGTTGTTTGATAATTATAATCCACCAAGTTCGAAAGGTCTTCCGGTTTGCCCGACATTTCATATAATTGCAGATATTGAGCTACCAAGTCTTTTCCGGCAACTTTAAATTTAACCGGTTTTTCAATCCATTTTCCGTTTTCTTCAACCCAATCTGTTCCGGTTTCCCAAACGGAATCGGCAGGAATAACATTGTATTTATCGGAATCGGCGTGAAGTACTTTATTCATACGCTTAATAAAATCAACCAGTGAAAGGGTAGAGCCGACGTGTTCCATTGTTTTTAAGAAAGATTCCAAACTGTCTATTTTTCTTAAAATGGAAGGGTCCTTTATCGCGCCGGGCTCTCCACCTTCCACCAGAATACTAAGAAATGTTGTACCGGCAAAATGTTTATTGATATTTTCATAAGAAATCCTCGCCGGATGATCCTCGGGAAAATTGCTTATGGAATTATTTTCCAAAACAATTTGCGGCCAACCGAAAACGGATAAAATTATAATAATCAAAATAAAACCAATTAAATATTTGCGCTTTGTGATCAAAAATTCCGAATATGCAACTGCCAGTTTGGGCAGCAGACCGTTTTTTCTGACTTTAATTTTCTTAGGGCGTTTCAATAAAACGAGTGCAGCGGGAATAAATGTGAGTGAAAATACCATTGCAGCCATCACACCGAAAGCAGTGAATTGTCCTAACTGTCCAACGGAGCCAATGTTAGATGCATTTAACGCAAGGAAACCGAATGCAGTGGTAACGGAAGTTAATATTACCGGTGAGTTTAGTTCAGTCATGGTTTGAAGAACGGCTTCTTTTACCGTATCGTATTCTTTAAGTAAATCGTAATACCTGTTTACAATGTGTATTCCGTCGGCAACTGCAATTGAAGCCAAAAGAATAGGCAGCATATTGGTGCTGTGTGTTATTGGTATGCCGAGCAGTGCCATTAGACCAATAGTCCAAATAACACTGATTAATACAACCGCAAGGGGAATAAGCACACCGCGTAAACTCCGGAAGGATAACCAGAGAATTACAATAATCAATAATATTACAAGCGGAAATAACAATCCCATATCCCTTGCCATTCCCCGGGCAAGATACAAAGTTAAAACAGGCTTGCCTGAAGCAAAAATGTGGTAAGGTGAATTGAGCGTTTCAAGATAATCAAGTACATGTTTTGCCGCCTCTTCGGGTTTGATGTTTTTCTTGACGAACACCATTATCCCGACCATTTTACCGTCTTTCGAGATTATATTTTCAACCGGCAAATCACTGTTGAACAACGTTTCTTTATAACGGATGACCTCTTGCGTTGTGGAAGGCGGGGCGGTCAATATTTCCTTTACTTCCATTCCTTCTTCAGTACCGCGTATAACTTTTATATTGGTTGGACTCATAACGGAATAGACTTCCGGAAGGTTTTCCAAAGTTTTTGTTAAATCGTAAACCGTTGCGAGAAAGTTAACGGAGAAAACGGAATCGGATTCCACCGCGATTAAAATAAAATCCTTACTGGGAAAAATTTTATTCATTTTATCGTATAATACCCTGGCCGGAATATTTTTGGGTAGGGAGGTGGTAATATCGGGATCCATCTTGATATTCTTAATGTTATACCCGAAAAATAAAGTGACCAAAAGTATTATGCTTATCGTCAACTTGGGAGAACCGGTTACCCATTTTGTTAACTTAAACATTTAATTGTCCCGATTTATTTTTATTCCATTAAGAAAAATTTCGTTTATCATTTCAGCCCTTTTAAGAAGCTGCTTTTTAGTGGTTGCTGGACTTGTGAAAATTCCCATGCTCATAACAAGCGAGCCGTAAATCCGGGTAATTTCTTCAATTGGTAATTGCTCAATGAGTTTTTCTTTTTGGGCTTGTTGCAATACGTTTTTAATTACTTCAAGCTTTTTGTAAATAATCGGTTGGAATTTCTTGTAAACCACTTTTCTCAAAGACGGATGAGCCGAAAGATAAACATAGAAATTGAAAAAATTTTTATTCTTGGAGAAAAACTCCGCCCCCGTAATTGTTATGCTTTTTATTTTGTCAATTGTTGATGATTCTGAAGAAATCCTGTTTTCAAGAGTTTCGAAAAATTCCTTTAAACCAGTTTCCAATACTGTGATTAACAAAGCTTCTTTGCTGCGAAAGTAATAGTATAGTGTCGATTTGCCAAGCTCCGCTTTTTCAGCAATTAAATCCATGCTTGTTTTGTGATAACCAAGTTTGGCGAAAGTATCGGATGCGGCATTGATAATTAATTTGAGTCTGGCATTTCGCTCGCGTTCTTTTCTTTGTATAACTGTCATTTCAAACTAACCATTCTGTTTTCGACTACTTAGTCGAAAAATACAATAAATTTATTTGGATGTCAAGAGTAATTTACCGGTATAAAAGAAATATGGCGCCGTCCGTAAAAACGGCGCCGGATGAATTTATGTTCGAAGGGTAAGAAGAATTTTATCGAAGTTTTTAAGTTTACCGGGACTTAAAAAATAAGATTCGCCACCTTGGAGTAGAACCATTTCCACAATATCATCCACAACATCCTGGTGATAATTACTCTCTTCATCTTCAGGTTTATCAAAGCGTATGAAAAGATTGTTGTTTGTACTCCAACCTTCCACTTTGAATTCCCGTTCGGTTAGCAAAATTCTTCCTTCTTTCATTGCAGCTGCGGTCCATACTTCTTGTATGCCGGATACGTAATTAAGAGCATCGATATCTTTCTTAACACGGTTAAGAATTTCATCTTCCCAACGGGAAATAATTTCCTGAAGTTTTGACTTGATTACCTTTTGAATTTCCGAAATTTTTAAATCATCGTAACTTCCTTCAATAACAGCTTTTATTTTTCCCGGATTTTTTGTGTTGTTTCTGAAATAAGAAACCAACTTGATGTCGCCCATCAAAATTAATGATGATGACAGTCCGGAATAAATTCTAAGGAAATGATCCAAATCCTTAACGTACTGTAACATGGCAACCGACTCGGTTTTTCCCGGGTCGAATGTTTTGTATTTCTTCGATTCAAGATAATCGGTTGCTCCGCCGGGAATATCCGGATGATTGATTTCTCGCAAATCGAAACCGAAACCGTTAAGGAATCGTGTTCGCTTTTTGCTAAGTATAATTACATCGTATTGAAATGTACGGTTTACCGTCATCAGTAAATCACGAATTTCAAATGAGTCGTCAACAATTGTTTTGGGAGTTACATCGAAAGGGAAATAAACAATTTCACGCACTTTTTGTGACACGAAAATTCCCAACCCGTTAAAATAGTTTTCGTATTGGATTTCTTCTTCAAGATCAGTGAGAATATTTTCAAATTCAGCTGTTATATTTTTATCGTACTTGTTTTCTTCCAACAAATCGAGCGCTTTCTTTATTTCCGTTTTCACGCTAATACGTAACTTTTCGTTGTAGGTACTCGGATTGTCATTCCGAACTATTATTGAAATACAAGGATGTTCTTTTATCCTTAGTAATTCAACTAATGTTTCCTGCAAGCGAGTAGGTTTGTTTGCCAAATTTCTCATAGTTTATGTCCTCATTCTACAATATAATTTTTAAGTTTTTTAATTTTAAATGATAATATGGTATTTATTAGACCGGCTGTTAAAAATGAGAGTCCGGTCCATATAACAATTGTGAAAACTCCGATCAACGGATTAAATAAAATGAAAAATGCGAAGAGTGTTGTTAAAATTCCGCCTGTTAACAGAATCCACCAGTTTGGTATGTTGAATTTTTTAATATCGAGTGCAATACCGATTAATGTTGTTCCTTTGAACATTAACCAAAAACTCATTAGAAACGGCAAGGTTACCATCGAAATTTCGGGGTGAAGTACCAATAAAATTCCAAGTAGAAAATCGATGATACCAATTGTTAAATACCAGCCCCAACCGTTAATGAAATCTTTGTTACTTATTGAAAAATAGATTTTTGTTATTCCTGCCAAAAAGAAAATTATACCGAATAAAACACTTAAAGTAATGTAACTTGCTAACGGTGTCAGCAGTACCCAAACACCGGTGAACAAGAATAAAATTCCGGTTATAAGAAATAACCACCAGTTCCGTACCAATTCACTCATTTCGTCCTCTTTTTTTGTTATTGAAATTCCGTGCCTATATACAGCTCAAGAGGAAAAAGGTTCCGGAATTTTGACCTAAAATTATTTCAGGTTAATGGGAGTTATTTTTCATTAAACTTTCCGTGTTAGCCAGAATTTGTTTGGAAATTTGTAATTGTGAAAAGGAGCTTTCTTTATCCAGTTGTCCGACCAAATCTTCTCTTATTTTTACCGTGAGTTTTGCCAATTCCTCTGAGATGATGTTACTTTCTTTTTTATCAAGTTTGTGATCGCGTGTTGTGTGGATAAACGAGTTGACGAATTTTTCAAACTGGACGAGAACGGAAGGACTTGCCACAATTGCCAATTTGTGGGTTAGGAAACGCAATTTTATAAGATCCGCATCGGTTGTTGAATTTTTCAACATTATATTTTCCAAATAATCCAACAGTTGTGTGTACGTATTTGTTTTAAGTTCCAGAAATTTTATATTCTCTTCTTTTTTAAGCTCTACCTCAGTCTGTTTGTTTAAAAGAATTGCAGTAATCAATATCGTAACAATTGTTCCCAATACAATTAAAACTATTTCTTGGGTAAAAGGAAGGTTATCCGTAATTTTATAAGCATAACGTAAAAAGGCATAGCCACCGATAAACAATAATGTGGCAAGCAGCATGTATATTAAATTTTCTTTTTTGATTTGTAAAAGATGATTCATAAATCTTCCGGCTTGTATATTAAAAATCAAAATTACTAAATTATTGGACAATATAGAATATGCAAAAAAAAGTTGTGTTGGAATTACAATACTTCCGGGGCTGCCCGAATTCACTTGAAGTTTTAAATATGTTACGCTCTTTTGTTAAAAAATATAAAGGGGATATTGTTTACAGGGAAAGATTGATTGAAACGGAAAAATCGGCTTTGGAATTTAATTTTAGAGGCTCGCCTACAATCTTAATTAACGGAGTGGATTTGGAAGATTTACCCGTACCGGATAAACCGGGATTAACTTGTAGAATTTATCAGGAAGGTTTACCGACCGAAGAAAAAATTTTGGCTAAAATCCGTAAATTGTAAAACCCCCGTCCACGTCAATACATTGACCGGTAATAAACCGGGCTGCCGGTAAACATAAAAATGCAATTGTTGCAGCCACTTCTTCAGGTTTACCCAAGCGTTTCAAAGGCGTTCTGTCAAGTACGTCGTTCAAATATCCTTTGTTTTGGAAAAGATGTTTTACCATAGGTGTTTCGATGTACCACGGAGCAACAGCATTTACCCTTATTTTGTCTTTTGCCCATTCCACCGCAATGTTTCTGGTGAATTGGTCTATAGCTGCTTTTGTCATTCCGTATATCACGCCGGTTCTTACGTGAGTTTTTCCGGCGGATGACGATATATTTACGACGCTACCGTCACCGCTTTTCCGTAGCAGGGGATAAGCGGCTTTAGTTATTTCGTACATTGAAAGGAGATTTGTGTTTATAATGTGATTGAATTCTTTAGCCGAATATTCATGAAATTTTTTACGGATATTTGTTCCAACGTTGTTGATAAGAATATCGAGTTTGTCCCAGACGGATGTTAATTTTTTAAATAATTTTCTGCGGCCTTCACCGGTTGAAACATCTGCAGTGCAACCGTATGCTTCTATGCCGTCTGCTTTCCAATTTTCTACAAGTTTGGTAACGTCATCAGCAGAACGGGC
>JALSTB010000004.1 GCA_026983955.1 Melioribacteraceae bacterium | reverse complement strand
TGTTGGAGTATTGTTGGTTAATATATTCAATCCCTCCGGGATTGATGTGTATAAAATCAGAATATCTTGTTTTAAATCCACACGACCTCGAAGAGGTCGAATGTTTATAAGACTAATATCGTAAACCCATCCCTGACCTCAGCGAGGTCACATGTTCACACGGATGAATTAAAATTGGCAATAATCTATGTTGACGGTAGGTTTAATAACGGATAGATGCGACCCCTCTGGGGTTGGGTGGGTTAGTTTGGGTGTTGTGTGTTAACATATTCAATCCCTCCGGGATTGATGCAAGATATTGGCACACCGACCTCGAAGAGGTCAAATGTTTATAAGACCAATATCGTAAACCCATCTCTGACCTCGGCGAGGTCACATGTTCAATGCATATCTACCGGAAATAAATAATCGAAAATGTAAAATATGAATCTTAATTATAAATTTTATAAATTAAATATTATATCTGGTATTGCTCTTTGAACTAATTAACAATCCAAAACAAACCGAAGGAGCCGCAAAGTGGAAAAGTTTATTAATTTTGGTTACAACTACCAACTCCTCATCAAACATCTCCTAAATCATGTACTAGATTGGAAACCCGGTGAAAAAATATTCTACCGGGACTTGTTCAACTATAGCTATGCCGATTTTTACAAACGCGTTCATAAACTTGCCAATCTTCTTAAATCCGCCGGGATAAAAAAAGGCGATATGGTCGCGGTTATGGATTGGGACAGCCACCGTTACCTCGAACATTATTTCGCTGTTCCAATGATGGGTGCAATCTTACATCATGTAAACATTAGGCTCGCACCCGATCAAATGCTTTACACGATCAATCACGCAGAAGACAAAATCTTAATTGTACACAAAGACTTCGAACCGCTCATAACCAAAATTAAAGCGAGCTTCGAAACGGTAAAAGAAATTATCTACATTTCCGATGGTGACAGTGAATACTTACCCCAATTTGAAACCATGGGTGAATACGAGCAGCTTTTGGAAATGCAAAAGGACTTTTATGATTTTCCGGATTTCGACGAAAATACAATTGCCACAACATTTTATACCACAGGAACAACCGGCAATCCCAAAGGAGTATATTTTTCACACCGGCAATTGGTTCTGCATACGTTAGTCGAAGCATTATCTTTCGGTAATTTCGGAAATCCGATCAATGTTTCAATTCATGATGTTTACATGCCGCTTACACCGATGTTTCATGTTCATGCTTGGGGGATGCCGTACGCCGCCACTTTAATGGGACTTAAGCAAATTTATCCCGGTAAATACGATGAACTATTAGTTAAACTGATTTTGCAGCATAAAGTTACCGTTTCGCATTGTGTCCCGACAATTCTTCAAATGATTCTCGATAATCCTGCAACTGCGAACTTGGATTTTTCACAATGGAAAGTGGTTATTGGTGGTTCCGCTTTAACAAAAGCACTTGCACGTAAAGCAATGGAAAGAAATATAAAAATCATGTCTGGCTACGGTCTCTCGGAAACCGCACCGCTGTTGACTCTTGCGATGTTGAAGCCCGGAAAGGAAAATTCAGGTATTGAAGAAAAATTGGACTACTTAACCCGAACCGGATTCCCGGTACCGTTAACGCAAATCAAAGTGGTAGACGAAAACATGGACGAAAAACCACGGGGTAAGAATAATGTTGGTGAGATTGTTGTACGTGCTCCATGGCTTACCGGAGGATATTTTAAGACGGAAGAAAAATCGAAAGAACTATGGAAAGGCGGTTGGATGCACACCGGCGATATCGCATACCGCGATGAAGAAGGATATTTTAAAATTACCGACCGCTTAAAAGATGTTATAAAAACCGGTGGCGAATGGGTTTCATCGCTCGATTTGGAAAATATGATTGAACAAAGTAAGTATGTAGCCATGGCTGCTGTTATCGGGGTTCCGGATGAAAAATGGGGAGAAAGACCCGTCGCATTTGTTGTAGCTACAAGTGATGCCCCTTCCGGTGAAGAAGTTGAAAATTCTATCCGGGAAATGCTGACAACTTTTGTTGAAGCGGGAAAAATTGAAAAGTGGGCAATTCCCAACCGCTTTATAATTGTGGATGAAATACCGAAAACCAGTGTTGGCAAACTCGATAAAAAACTTCTGCGTCAGATTTATGCGGAAAAATATTCATCTTGATAAAGCCGGGAAAACCGGCTTTTTCATCTTCCCCTCATCCAATTACATAATATTTTTACATTCCCGTGATAGTTTCGTGATACTTTAATCCTAATTTTTCTTCTGTAAAATTTCAATTAATTAAAAAGGAGAAAACATGAAAATACTGTCTTTAGTAACATTATTAACAATCTTAATATTCGCGGGATGTTCGGAAAACGATAACTCAATTCTACCTCCGCAAAATTCAACTCTCACCTTGAACATATCCGGCTTGGCTGATTTAGGTCCCAACGCAAAATATGAAGGATGGGTTATTTCACCTGATGGGAAGGCAACATCTACCGGTACTTTTACCGTTGACGGAAACGGAAAGTTAAGTAAAACTAAATTTGATATAGATGCAAACACACTTTCGGAAGCAAAGAAATTTGTTTTAACTATTGAACCTAATCCGGATAATGATCCGGGCCCAAGTGCAACTCACATTCTTGCAGGTAATTTTAATAATAATAGTTCTACGTTATCAGTGGCTGATGATGCTGCATTTGGAAATGATTTTATGAATGCTTCCGGTAAATATATTCTTGCTACTCCAACTAACGGAGCCGATTCGGATGAAAACAGCGGGATATGGTTTTTGGACTTGTCTTCCGGTTCGCCAATGGCCGGCTTAAACTTGCCGCAATTACCTGCAGGATGGAAATATGAAGGTTGGGTGGTTATTAACGGCACTCCGGTTACTACTGGAACATTTACCGAAGTTAACGTTGTGGATGACGCAGACCCATTCAGCAGTACTATGGGCGGTCCCCCTTTCCCTGGTGAGGATTTCCTGGTTAATGCACCTGCTGGACTCACTTTCCCAACAAATATTGCGGGTGGAATAGCGGTTATTTCCGTTGAACCGGATCCCGATAACAGTTCAAAACCATTTTTGTTGAAACCTTTGGTAGGAATGATTCCTTCCGATGCAAAGGATCACGTCAATTATTCGATGAGTTTAAACTTAGGTTCGTTCCCAACCGGTACAGCAACAAGATAAAGTAATTTTCTTTTCAGGGTGGTGCTAAATTGATTTGCATCACCCTTTTATTTTTTAAACCTCAATTGCATTTCGACCTATCTAGTTATATCTTTATTAAAATTCAAGCAAATATGTCTTACAATTACGGGAAGAAAAAATGCAAAAAAATTATTTGGAAAGCGTAATAAAACAATTTCAATATTATAAATTACTCGGTGATAAAACATTCGAACAGCTGGACGATGAAGAATTGTTTTGGCAATACAATACCGGTAGCAATTCCATCGCAATAATCGTAAATCACTTATGGGGCAATATGAAATCACGCTGGACCGATTTTCTCACATCCGACGGTGAAAAAGAATGGCGTAACCGCGATTTGGAGTTCGAGAGCGTCATTAATTCCCGTGCTGAACTCCTTGAAAAATGGGAAGAAGGTTGGAGTTGTTTGTTCGATGCCCTGAGGTCAATAAACGAAAATAATTTCGATACTGTTGTTTATATCCGCAATCAAGGTCATACAATTGTTGAAGCGGTTAACCGCCAGCTTGCTCATTACGCTTATCATACCGGGCAAATCGTTTTTATAGGAAAAATGGTAAAAGGGGAAAACTGGAAAAGCCTATCGATTCCAAAAGGAAAATCTTCCGAATTCAATAAAGAAAAATTTGCCAAAGGGAAACACCGTGAACATTTTGCCGACGAGTTCATTAAAAAAAACCCGAATGAATTAAATAACCGGAACTTGTTATGATCTTCCGATTTATAGTATGGATTATTTTGATAGCCGGTGGAATAGCAGGAGGGATTGCCCTCGATGATAAATTATTCAATAACTTACATATTAATTTAATATTCCATATTTTAAGTATTTTAATCGGTGTTGTGCTTTTGTTAACGGTTGTAAAAATCAGTAAAAACACCGGTAGAACCCTTGCAAAATACGGCAGGAAAGGAAAACTGAAAAGAGGTGAAACTAATGTGTTGGTTAAAAAAGGTCCGTACAAATACATGCGCCACCCAATGCATCTGGGTTTAATGATATTTCCATTTGCTTTGGCATTTCTTACAGCATCACCTTCTTTTTTATTGATTATTGCTCCGGCAGAAATATTATTTATGTTGGTAATGATTAAACTCTATGAAGAACCCGGAGCTATTAAAAAATTTGGCGGTGAATATCTTGAATATAAAAAACATGTGCCCGGTTTTTGTTTGAGAACCGAATGTATTAAGGAATTATTCAGACCAGTAAAAAAGTAATTGCCAACAGTCATGTACCCTTTCGGCTTGTATCTTCAATTATAATGATTTATTTTAGTTTCACAAATTGATATACTGCTGATTTAAATAAAAACAAAAGGATGATGAACGCTTTCTTTCAGAGTTATTTGGGAATTATGCCCGACACCCAAACAAAAATTTTCGTAAGCATAATTACGGTAGCAACAATTTGGTTAGTTCAAAGATTTATTATTAAAGTTATTATAAGCCGTATAGAACATCTTCCCGTAAGGTATCAATGGCAGAAAATTATAAAATATATTTCAGTGACCATTGTGCTGATTCTTTTGGTCAGAATTTGGTTTGGTGCGTTTACTTCACTTGGAACATATTTCGGATTGCTTTCGGCTGGATTAGCCATAGCGTTCAAAGATTTGCTTGTTAACATGGTAGGATGGATGTTCATCTTAACCCGTCAACCGTTCAAAGTAGGCGACAGAATAGAAATCAATAATATTACCGGTGATGTTATAGATATAAGACTGTTCCAGTTTTCAATTATAGAAATTGGTAATTGGGTTGATGCCGATCAAAGTACAGGTAGAATTATCAATATCCCAAACGGAATCATTTTCTCAACACCGCAAGCTAATTTTACTCTCGGCTTCGAATACATTTGGCACGAAATTCCGGTCTTGGTAACCTTCGAAAGTGATTGGAAAAAAGCTAAAAAAATTCTATCCGATATAATTCAAATGCACAGCGGGGATTTTAGTAAAAACGCGGCGGAACAATTAAAAAGGGCATCGAAGAAATTTTTGATTTATTACAAAAATCTTACCCCGATTGTTTATACCAGCGTGAAAGACAGTGGAGTGCTTTTAACCATACGGTTTATTTGCCATGTGAGACAAAGACGCACGTTGGAAGAGAAAATTTGGGAAGAAATTCTCGAACAGTTTGCCCAACATGACGATATCGATTTTGCTTATCCTACACAACGTTTTTATGATAATCTGAAGGAAGGAAAACCCGGCACCAAGCCGGTTAATTAATTAAAATTAAAATCTTTATTTTTTAATAACTAATATAACAATGACAGTTGCGGAAGAATATGACAAATGGACGAACACATATGATGTGGTTTCCAACAAAACAAGGGATTTAGAACATATACAAAACTTGGATTTTATCTTTTCCGAAGCCGTGAACAAACTTATAAGCGGAGGAAAATATTATATTTGCGAAATACATCCGTTCAAGCAATATACGGGAACCAAGGCAAGTTATGAATCCGGAAATAATAAAAAATCGAATTGAAAACGTTTATCCATCATTTTCCGGATTACATAAACAGTACTGAAAAAAACG
>JALSTB010000003.1 GCA_026983955.1 Melioribacteraceae bacterium | reverse complement strand
GTTAAAAGTCGGAACTCCGCCGCTGCAGTTAAAAAATCTGAATGAAAAAACGATAACCGGAACAGCCGGAATTTTGATGAGCGATAAAGAACTTGAAAACAATGCAAAAAGATTAAGTGAAAAAATCGGTGCTGAAAACGGTATAGGGAATGCAATCGATTTTATTGAAAAGTATTATCGGTCTATCAGCTGAGGCGGCGGTCGGATTCGAACCGACGAATAAAGGTTTTGCAGACCTTCGCCTTAGACCACTTGGCTACGCCGCCGTTAAATGAACTCTCCAAAAAATAAAATCCACCGTACAGTGGATTTGAGTAGAGCGGGAGACGGGACTCGAACCCGCGACAATCACGTTGGCAACGTGATGCTCTACCAACTGAGCTACTCCCGCATATTTCCCGTAAAAGAACAAAATTTTGAACACGTAATATAATATTGTTTGTTCTTTTTTTCAAACTTATTTTCTCGCTCCGTGAATAAATCCCCTGTAAGGTCTTGAATGCTGTACGGTAATGAATGCTTCTTTGTCAATTGATTCAATTAAGTTTTTAATTAACTTTAAATCTTTTCTTCTGATAATGGCAATCAACACGGACATTCCTCCGGTACCCCCTTCCGCCGGAATTAATGTAACGCCGAACTTTGATTTTCTTAATGTATCGGCAATTTTATCATTGTAATATTTAGATATAACATTTACCTGCACGTAGCCTAAAGCAACTTTTTCTTCGAGTGTTATTCCCAAAATATTACCCAATGCAAAACCGGTAGCATAGCCAAGCATATTAAGTAGGTTATCCAAATGCTGGAACACAAAACGCATGGCAAACAGCCATATCAACACTTCAAAAAATCCGGTTGCTCCGGCATGATATTTTTTCCCCTGAACCAATAAGATTGTGCGGAAGGTACCCAGAGTTACATCTATAACTCTCAACACCATTATCAAAAGGGCACCGAAGAGTGATTCCATTGTAAAAATTATGGATGATTAAAAACTGAAATTAAAAAATAATATTTTATTTTTGTACTGCCAAAAAGCGGGAAAAAGTATGTACGAAATCGAACGTAAAGAATTGGTTGACAGCTTAAGAAGGAAAGGAATAAAAGATGAAGCGGTACTTTCCGCAATGGAGAAAGTGGAAAGGCATCTGTTTGTTCCGGAAGCCGTTCGTCCTCATGCTTATGAAGATATCGCTTTGCCAATCGGGTACGGTCAAACCATTTCGCAACCTTACACCGTTGCGGTAATGACCGAACAACTTAAATTGAAACCCGGGCAGAAAGTTTTGGAAATAGGTACGGGCTCGGGTTATCAAGCCGCGATACTTCTCGAAATGGGGTTGAAAGTTTACACAATTGAACGTCAACCCGAAATTTATTTGCGTACGCAGAAACTTTTCGACAAACTGGGCTTGAGAATATTGATGAAACTTGGCGATGGCACAATCGGGTGGGAACAATATGCACCGTACGATGGAATTATTGTAACTGCCGGTAGTCCGGCAATTCCGGAAAAACTTAAAAAGCAGTTGGCAATTGGGGGCAGACTTGTTATTCCCGTTGGCGATCGCGTCTCACAAACATTAACTATCCTCACAAAATTGGACGAAAATAAATTTGATGTGGAAAAAATTCCGCAATTCGCTTTTGTCCCACTTATCGGCAGGGAAGGTTGGAAAGAAAAGTAATTGTAATAGTAGGTCCTACTTGCTCGGGTAAAACGGAACTGGCAATTAAAATCGCCCGGAAACTCAAAACCGGAATCATTTCTGCAGACAGCAGACAGTTTTATGAGTTTTTGGATATCGGTACCGCCAAACCCAGTCCGCAAGAATTAAATTCCGTTAAACATTATTTCATCAATAACCTTTTACCCGGCGAAGATTATAATGTAAGCCGGTTCGAAAAGGAAGCTCTGGATATTCTGGATAAGCTTACCGGACAAAATAAAATTCCGGTTGTAGCCGGCGGTTCCGGTCTATACATCAAAGCAATTGTGGATGGAATATTCGATACCGTCGACACTGATGATAGTTATAGAATTGAATTGTTAAATCTTAAACGGATGCACGGGAACGGAATTTTATATGAAAAACTAAAGCAAGTTGATCCGGAAACCGCTGCAAAATTACTTCCTCAAAACTGGAAAAGGGTTATCCGTGCTTTGGAAGTTTATAAATTAACGGGCAAATCTATTTCCGAATTTCAAAAAGAATACAAGCGTGAAACCCGGTATGAATTTCTTCAGTTCGGTTTAAACTGGCCTCGGGAAATTTTATATAAAAATATTGAAACACGTGTTGACAAAATGATTGAACAAGGATTGATTGAAGAAGTGAAAAATTTGTTGCAAAAGGGCTACGATGAAAAATTGAATTCATTGAATACCGTCGGCTACAAGGAAATAATTGCATATTTGAAAAACGAAACCGGTTTGGAGGAAGCAATCCGGTTGATTAAACGCAATACCCGCCGCTACGCGAAAAGACAACTCACTTGGTTCAGAAAAGACGGTCGGATTAATTGGTTCGATATAAACGAAAGTAAGCAGTTGGATGATATTGCAGAAAAAATAATTGCGCGTGTAAAATGAAAATTTGTTCAATTGACTTTGTTTGAATATATTTGATTTTCCTTAAACAGAATATGGCAAGTTAATGTTATGAAAGAAAAAATCAGAATTGCGTCGGGACAAGGATTTTGGGGGGATTTGATTGAAGCGCCGTACAAACAAGTGACCGCCGGTGATGTGGATTATTTGGTGATGGATTATTTGGCAGAAGTTACAATGTCTATTCTCCAAAAGCAAAAGAACAAAAATCCCGAATACGGTTATGCGCGGGATATCCCCGGCTTAATGGAAAGGATTTTACCCGTTTGCAAAGACAAAAATATTAAAGTAATCACAAACGGCGGGGGCGTTAATCCAAAATCGTGTGCCAATGCGGTTTTGGCTGTTGCTGAAAAGTTAGGCATAAACGGCTTAAAAGTTGCAGTTGTAACCGGAGACGACATCAAAGACCGGTTGGATGAAATTTTAGCGAGCGGTGTGGAACTAAACAACATGGAAACGGGTGAACCGCTTACCCCGTACAAAGATAAAATGCTCAGTGCCAATGCATATCTCGGCGCTTTCCCGATTGTTGAAGCATTGCAAAAAGGAGCCGATATTGTAATTACGGGAAGAACCACCGATACCGGTTTAACACTTGCACCGATGATTTATGAGTTCGGTTGGTCTGCAACCGATTACGATTTGTTATCGGCGGGAACGGTAGCCGGTCATATTTTGGAATGCGGAGCTCAAGCATCGGGTGGAAATTTTTTGGGTGATTGGGAAAGCATTGAAAATATGGCGAATATCGGATTCCCTATTGCGGAAGCTTTTCCCGACGGAACAATAATTATTACCAAGCACGAATCTTTGGGTGGCAGAGTGGATTTGCACACCGTATCCGAACAATTACTTTACGAAATAGGCAACCCGGCAGAATACATTACACCGGATTGTGTAGCGGATTTCACCTCAATTCAGCTTGAAGATTTGGGGAATAACCGGGTGAAAATGTACGGTGTAAAAGGAAAACCGGAGACTGAATTTTATAAAGTATCGTGTTCATATTCCGATGGCTACATGGCTTCGGGTTCATTGACCTATTCGTGGCCTCAAGCTTTAACCAAAGCCAAAGCGGCGGACAAGATATTAAGGCAAAGATTAAAAGATTTAAATCTTAATTTTGATGATATCAGAACGGAATTTGTCGGTTACAATGCATGTCACGGACCATTGGCAAAAGAACTTCCGGAAGATGATATAAACGAAGTTACACTTCGTGTTTCGGTCCGCTCGCACGATTACGCTTCGGTGGAACGCTTCGGAAAAGAAATTGCACCGTTAATTTTAACGGGTCCGCCAAGCGTTACCGGTTTTGCCGGCGGAAGACCCAAACCGCGTGAAATAGTTGCATATTGGCCGGCACTCATTCCCAAAAATCTGGTTCAACCCGAAGTGAAAATTATGGAGTTGTAAATATGAAAATTAAATTAAGAGATATTGCGCACGGACGCAGCGGTGACAAAGGCGACGCAGCAAATGTCGGAATTATTGCCTACAACGAGGAAGGTTATGAAATCATCAAGAAATATTTGACCGCTGAAAAAGTTAAAAAACATTTCGACGGAATCTGTAAGGGTGAAGTTGAACGTTATGAATTGCCAAACTTAAAAGCGTTGAATTTCATTCTGCATAACACCTTGGATGGCGGCGGAACGGTTTCGTTAATGCTCGATGCACAAGGGAAAACACTTGCCGCAGCACTGTTAAGAATGGAATTGGAAATAGAAGATAAAAATCAGAATTAAAAAATTGGAGTTATAATTATTTATGTATGAAGAACATTTGAAAAATCTGGAAAATGTAAAATCCAAAATAGATAAACTAAGAGGTTATCTTTGAAGTTGATACGAAAAAAACAAAAATCGAAGAGCTGAAAAAATTAAGCGAAGCACCGGATTTTTGGAACGATCAGCAAAAAGCACAATCCGTTCTCCAAGAAATCAAATCACTTGAAAATTGGGTAAACCTTTGGGAAGATTTGGATTCCCGTTATTCCAATCTACAAGATTTCATTGAATTGGCCGAAGCCGAAGAAGACGAATCGTTTACGGAAGAGATTGAAAAGGAATATGCCGAACTGGTTGCAAAGCTGGAAGATGTGGAATTTAAAAGCATGCTGAGCGGCCGTGACGATAACAAAAACTGTTTGCTTACAATTCATTCCGGTGCGGGCGGAACGGAAGCACAAGACTGGGCGGAAATGTTGATGCGTATGTATTTGAGATGGGCGGAAAAAAGAGGCTTTAAAACTCATATTTTGGATATGCTTGAAGGCGACGGTGCCGGAATTAAAAGCGTTACAATTGAAATTCTCGGTGAATTTGCCTACGGTTATGCAAAAGCCGAAACCGGCGTTCACCGCTTGGTGCGTATTTCCCCGTTCGATTCGAATAAACGACGGCATACTTCTTTTGCATCCGTGTTTGTTATTCCCGAAGTTGACGACACAATAGAAATTGATATTAATCCCGCCGATCTTAGAATCGATACTTTCCGTTCCGGTGGTAAAGGCGGGCAAAATGTAAATAAGGTTGAAACCGCAGTAAGAATTACGCACTTGCCAACAAACACCGTTGTTTCTTGCCAAACCGAACGTTCGCAATTGCAGAATAAAACCAATGCAATGAAAATGCTCAAGGCAAAATTGTACCAACTAGAGTTGGAAAAACAAGAAGCGGAAAAGGAAGAAGTTGAAAAAAGCAAAATGAAAATCGAGTGGGGAAGTCAAATACGCTCTTATGTTTTTCATCCTTACAATATGGTAAAGGATCACCGTACAAATGTTGAAACATCGAATGTGCAAGCCGTAATGGACGGTGATATCGATATGTTTATCAAGGCTTATTTGTTAAAGTTCGGGCGTACTTCATAAAATCAAATTTCAATATTCCGGAAAGAGGAAATCATGAAAACAAAAATAATTTTTCTGGCGTTAATAATATCTTTTACATTTGTAAACAATTATTCTCAAAATTCCCCGTTTGTCCGTTACCCGGCAATAAATTCCGGTGGTACTGAAATTGCGTTTTCATTTCAAGGGGATATCTGGAAAGTTTCCGTAAACGGCGGTCATGCAATCCGTTTGACCGTTCACGAAGCTTATGAGAAATTTCCACGATGGAGTCCCGATGATTCCCAAATTGCTTTTTCAAGTAACAGATGGGGCAACAATGACGTTTACGTTATAAATGCAAACGGCACGGGATTAAAGCGTATTACTTATCATTCTGCCGATGATGAAGTCTCCGGTTGGTCGCAAAATAATGAGATTCTTTTTACCACACGAAGAACATTCAGACAAGTGGAATGGGAAAAGGAAATTTATGCTGCCTCGCCAAACGGTGGTACACCGGTAAGAATTTTGAATGCACTTGGTTACATGCCTGCAAAATCACCCAACGGGAAGTATGTTGCTTTCGTTAAAGGTCCGTGCCGGTTGGAACGCGAAGCATATAAAGGTTCCGCAAACAAGGAAATTTGGTTATACGATATTGGCAATGACAAGTTTACTCAACTTACAACTTTTGAGGGACAAGATTTTTCACCACAGTGGGCAAACGATTCGACGTTGTATTTCATCAGCGCCAGAAACGGTGTTTACAATATTTTTAAAATGTTTTTGAACGGACAAATGCAAAATGCCGGCGTTGAACCGGTAACAGATTTTAAAGAAGATGGAATCCGATATTTCACCGTTAGTAAAAACGGAAGGCACATTGCCTTTGAAAGGGGAACGGATATTTATTATCTGAATCTTCTCAACAATACAATTCATAAGGTGGATATTGTTGTTAGCACCGATTATAAGTTCGACCCGTTCGAATACAAAACTTTCTCAAATAAAATTAACAGCTACGACGTTTCTCCGGATGGAAAATATTCCGTATTTGAAATTCACGGCGAGGTATTCGTTACTGAGAATGATAAAGAAAAAAAGAGAACTGTTAATATTTCAAATAATGCTTACAGGGATGAACAACCGTTATGGCTCAATGATTCCACGGTTATTTTTATCTCCGATAGAAACGGACAGAAAGATTTATATCTTGCATCGTCCGGCGATAAAAATGAAACAAATATTTTCAAATCATTAAAAATTAGAATTAAAAGATTAACCCGGACATCTGCAGATGAAAATAATATAGCCTTATCACCGGATAAGAAGAAAATAGCGGTTACCACCGGCCGGGGAAAGCTTGTTGTATACAATATTGCACCGGATGGAAAGATGACGAATCCGGTTGTTTTGCTCGATGGTTGGGCCACACCCGGAGGAGTTAGTTGGAGCCCGGATAGCAAATGGTTGGCATATTCCCTCGAAGATTTGAATTTTAATTCCGAAATCTATATTCACAAAGCGGACGGCTCAATGAAACCGGTTAATGTTAGCATGCATCCGCGCGGAGATTCCCAACCGGTTTGGAGTCCCGACGGCTCTAAACTGGCTTTCATTTCCGACCGTAACAACAGAAACAACGATGTTTGGTTTGTTTGGTTAAGAAAAAGCGATTGGGAAAAATCGAAACAAGATTGGGAAGAAGAAAACGGGGAAGGAAAAAAATCAGCTGAAAACAAAAAAGGGAAGAAGGATTCCGTAAAAATTAAACCGGTAAAAATTGACTTCGAAAAAATTTGGCAACGGGTAGAACAAGTAACAAACATGCCGGGTTCGGAAAATTCACCGCTCTTCTCTCAAGACGGTAAAACAATTTATTTCGTTACAAGCGAACCGGCTACAAAAGGAACCGATTTGTATAAAATCAAATTTGATGGTACCAAGATCGAACGCATAACCAAAGGCGGAAAAAATCCTTCCGCACTTTCACTTACGCAAGATGGAAAATATATTTTTATGCTTACCAAGGGCGGAAAACTAAACCGGTTAAAAGAATCGCAGAAAAAAACCGGAGCAATTGCTCTTTCGGCAAAAATGAAAATCGATTATAAAACCGAACTTAACCAAATGTTTGAAGAGGCGTGGAGAACTTTGCGCGACGGATTTTACGATCCGGATTTTCACGGTAAAGACTGGGCCGCGTTAAAAAGAAAATATAAACCGATGGCTTTAAACGCTTCAACCAAAACGGATTTCCGCGATATGTTCAACATTATGCTCGGACAATTAAATGCAAGTCACATGGGAATGTACGGCAAAGACCGGGAAAAAGTACAATCCGAAAAAACGGGATTACTCGGTATCGAAATTTACCCGGAAGAAAAAGGCATAAAAGTTTTGCGTGTTGTGCCCAAAACACCGGCCGACCGTGAAGCAAGCAAAATCAATGCCGGCGATATTATTCTTTCCGTCAATGGTGAACCTGTTAATAAGAAAAATAACTTTTATAAACCGTTGGCAAATACCGCTAACGAAAAAGTTTTGTTGGAGGTATTGACAAAAAACGGGAAGAAAAAAAATATTGCTATTCGACCGGCTTCAAGCATATCATCCCAACTTTATGATGAATGGGTTGAATCCAAAAGGAATCTGGTCAACAAACTATCGAACGGTAAGTTAGGTTATTTGCATATCAAGGCAATGGGTTGGGTAAGTTTTGAAAGATTCGAAAGGGAACTTGCCGCCGCTGGTTACGGAAAAGATGCCATTGTAATTGATGTAAGGTACAACGGCGGTGGTTGGACGACCGATTATCTGATGGTGGTATTAAATTACAAACAACATGCTTATACCGTGCCGAGGGGTGCGGCGAAAAACTTGCAAAAGGAACATCTGAAATTCAGAGAAAATTATCCCTTTGCCGAACGTTTGCCTTATGCCGTTTGGACAAAACCTTCCGTTGCTTTATGTAACGAAAGCAGTTACTCAAATGCGGAAATATTTTCTCATGCCTATCAAACTTTGGGAATTGGGAAGTTGGTCGGTGTACCATCGTTCGGCGCGGTTATTTCCACCGGAGGAAAAAGATTAATCGACGGCTCGTTGGTGCGTTTGCCTTTCCGGGCGTGGTACGTAAAGGCAACCGATGAAAACATGGAATTCAAACCTGCAGTGCCGGATTATATTGTTAAAAACTCTCCCGATTCCAAAGCAAAAGGTAAGGATGAACAATTGCACAAAGCGGTGGAAGTTTTGATGGGGCAGCTTAAGTGAATTTTATTCAAAAGAAGTCGGAAGATATTTAATATCTTTCGACTTCAAATTTTGATACGCCCCCGTTATAATCAATTATAATTTTATTCTCCGCAGTTTCATAATCGGGTGTTTTGTATATTCCGTCGCCGTTTTCTTCGAAGCCGGGCAATTCCTTTTTTACCAGACCCATTTTCCCCACGATTTTACATCCGGCATTATGCGGAATTTTGATTTTTAGCGAAGCGACACCCATGTCGATATTCAAATAAGTTTTAGGAAGTTTGTCCCCCAACTTTATTTCGGTTTTCGTTGCACCGGTTTTCAATACCAAATTCTTTACCTTTAACTTTGAAAGATCAAGTTCCGATTTTGCGGCGCCCAATTCCAAATCCAAATTCCATACCGGATTTTGATTTAATTTTAAATAAAATCTTGATGGTTCATCATTAAACAGTTTAAAGTTTTTTGTACCCGATTCAATCTCAATCCACACGATACTGTCTTTTTGCGTATCGTTAAAAGTGTACTTTAATTTCGAGCCCTTCGATTTTGCAAAAATTAATTTGTTTGTATCGTCATTAATATAAAATTTACCGGCGCCGGCTTTCAGAGAAAGATTGGCAACTGTAATTGTGGAATCGTATTGTAATGTAAAAGTCTTTTTTGCATATTCACCTTTTGATACACTGTCGAAATTATCATTTTCGTCGAACACATTACCGATCCAACCGAAAACAAGAAAACCGACAAAGATTCCGAAAATAATACTGATTAACGGACGGACAATCGTTCCTTCGGTGATGATGGCAATTCCCGCTAAAATCAATAGTAGCGGCCAAAGATCCCATGAAAAATCAAATCCCAAAAACACATCGAATTTTGCAAGCAGATAAAGAAAACCGAGTGTTAAAAAGAAGAATCCCCAAAATAATTGTTTGCTTTTCATTTTCTTCACTTTTCTTTTTTTGAGTTAATTAATATTGCTATTCCGATTACAATTAACAATACCGGCATAAACAAATCGAAATCGAAAAACGGGAAAAATTTCTCCGCAAGGAAAATTACACCCAAAACAATCAGTATAATACCGAAAACCATTTTACCGTTGTTTTTTCCCCGTTTGATATTTTCCGAATGCGGAGCTTCGGGGTTTTCAACAAAAAGGTCGTCTTCCTCCGGAGTGGGCGGCGCGTATAGATTTTCTACCGGTTCTTCGGGAGTAAGAATCCACATGATAATGTAAATTAATAACCCGATACCGTGGAAAATAAACATTACAATAAAAAGAATCCGGATTATTATCGGATCGATATCGAGATATTTTCCCAAGCCTGCACAAACGCCTCCGAAAACTTTATTGATTCTGGCTCTGTAAAGTTTCTCTTGCATAACCTTCACCTCAATTAAATTGCTCGATTCAAATTTTTAGACGGTATAAAAACAAAAAGGTTTCAGAATTTTAATTTTGATTTTTGTTTTTTCCCAACAAACGTGTAAAAAAGTCGAAATGATATAAAATGGATTCCGCCCAATATTTTCTTTCATGTTTACCGGGTCGTGCCATAAAAGTTATTTTAAGTTTTAAATCTTTACATTTGTGAAAGAACTTTTCGTTTACATCGTAAGCAAAGTCTTCCGTACCGCAATCTATTATAAATTCCTTGTTTTTATTTTTTAATGAATCGATAATATAAAAAGCGGAGTTGCTTTTCCAAGAATCTTCATTAAGTTCATATTCTCCCAAAGCGGAAATTAATCCCCAATTCTTTGGAAATTTAGTAATGTCCAATATTCCGCTTGTACTTCCGGCGCTTAAGAATAAATCGTTATATTTTAAAAACAACGTTATTGCACCGTGTCCACCCATACTTAAACCTGAAATAAAAATTTTTGACCGGTCGATTTTATATTTACGTAACAATGCCGGCAGAAGGTCTTCCGTAAAAAATTTTTCGTATTGAATATTTTTTCGCCGGGTGTTGTTGCAGTACCATGAATCGTAGTACCCGTCGGGTGTGGTAATAACAAAATTATATTGCTCAGCCAATTTTTTCAAATTAACAATGCCGTTCCACTGTTTGTAACTTCCGCTCCAACCGTTAAGCAAAATTGCAAGTGGAAAATTATCTCGTGAATTGTAACTTTCCGGTAAAAAAACCAACACCGTATCGGGATAAGGAAGATAAGTTCTGTCGAATGATAATGTGTCTTGTGCACGATTGATTTTATTAACGGAAATAAGCAAAATTAACAGCGGTAATAATTTGAAGAATTTCATTGAGACCTCCCGGATGTTAAAAATTATAATTTTATCTTTACCGGTTTTCAAAAGAATTTGACATGAAGGATTAAAATATTTTTCACGGCAAAATAATTTTTACTATGTTTTCTAATCTAAATTACAATATTATTTAAAGAAAGAAAATTTATGAAAATTGCCGTCTGTCAGATAAACACAATAATCGGTGACATCGAGGGTAATAAAAACAAGATTCTGGAATATTATGAGAAAAGTATTCAAGCCGGAGCAGATTTAGCCGTATTTCCCGAACTTTCTCTTTGCGGTTATCCGCCGTTGGATTTGGTGGAGAAAAACGAATTCCGTGAAGCCATAACCGCTGCGTCCGAAGAAATTGCGCGCAAAAGTAAAGACGTGGGAATTTTGTTCGGAACAATTACCGAAGATTATGAAGACAACATCGGTACGGGAATATACAATTCGGCAATGTTGTGTTACGACGGCGAAATCCAATTCGTTCAACAAAAAACCTTAATTCCCAATTATGATGTTTTCGACGAAGTAAGATATTTCGAATCGGCTAAAGATGTTTATGTCCATAAATTCAAAGGCGAAACGCTGGGGATTTCAATTTGTGAGGACATTTGGAATGATGCGGATTATTGGAAAGACAGACTTTACGATAAAGACCCCGTTCAAACTTTGATTGACAAAGGTGCAACGCTTTTGATTAATATTTCTGCCAGCCCGTACAGTTACGGAAGAAGAACAATCCGTTACAACATGCTTTCTGTTTTAACTAAGGATAGCAAACTCCCCTTGGCTTATGTGAGTTGCGTAGGCGCTCAAACCGATTTGATTTTTGACGGCGGAAGTTTGTGCTTCAACGGAAGCGGTGAGTTGCAAATGCTCGGCAAAACTTACGAGGAAGATTTTTTCGTCTTCGATTCCGCCAAAGAATATGAAGAAATAAAAGAATACGAAAAATCGTTTGAAGAAGAAGTGCACGAAGCATTAATTCTTGGACTGAAAGATTATGCCGGGAAAACAGGTTTTAAAAGAGCCCTTGTAGGATTAAGCGGTGGAATCGATTCCGCCTTGGTTACTTATCTTGCAGTTAAAGCATTCGGAAGCGATAATGTTCATGTTCTTTTAATGCCTTCCGAATATTCCAGCGAAGGAAGTGTGAAAGATTCGAAAAAATTAATTGATAATCTTGGTATAAGCTGGAACAACGTTTCCATTCAACCTGTTTTCGAAAAGGCGTTGGAAATGCTTACTCCGCTTTTTGGTAACCGCCCGCCCGATGTAACGGAAGAAAATATGCAGGCAAGAATCAGAGGAATGTATTTGATGAGCCTGTCGAACAAATTCGGATATTTGCTTTGCACTACTGGAAATAAATCGGAGATGGCGGTTGGTTATGCAACGTTGTACGGAGATATGTGCGGTGCACTTGCTGTGATTGGCGATGTTTATAAAACTCAAGTTTACAAATTGGCAAAATTTATAAACCGTAACGGTGAAATAATTCCAAACGAAATAATTACAAAGCCACCTTCGGCGGAACTGCGGCCCGAGCAGAAAGATCAAGATACTTTGCCGCCATACGAAATTTTGGACGAAATACTCAAATTGTATCTGGAAGAATCAAAAGAAATAAAAGAAATTACTGAAATTATTGGCGATAAGGACTTGGTGTACAAAGTTTTGAGAATGGTTGACATGAATGAATTTAAAAGAAAACAAGCCGCACCGGTGTTAAGAGTTTCAAAAAAAGCATTCGGTTACGGTAGAAGGTTCCCGATTGTTCAAGGTTGGCGGAGATAATTTTTAGCCTCAATTTTGTGGTAATTTATTTTTATCTTACTTAAACTTATTGATAATTAATAAAAGGATTAAAAATGAGAAAATCGGCGGAATTAATTTTTTACGTGTTCATTTTGCTCTCCGTCCCGGTGTTTGCTCAAATGTTTTCACCGCAAAATGATATTGTCAAGCTCGAAATTTACCAATCATTCGATAAAGTGCAACCCGGCGGACAGCTTAAACTTGCCGTTAAAGCTTTAATTGATGAAGGGTGGCATATAAATTCAAATAAACCCAAAGAGGATTTTTTAATTCCGACTACAATTGAATTGGATTCCGCATCGGGATTGAAATTTGACAAACTGGTTTTTCCCAAAGCCCGGGAAATTAAATTCGAATTTTCCGATATACCGTTGGTTGTATATGAAAAAGAGGCGATAATCGGGGGAATAATTGCAATACCAAAGACGGTGAAGCCGGGAGAAAAAGTTGTAAAATTGAAGTTTACTTACCAGGCATGTAACAATGCAACGTGCTTGCCTCCGGTTACAATAGATACATCTTTTACAATTCAAATTGTAGATTCCAAAACTCCGATAAATGAAATTAACCCGGAAATATTTTCCGGACTCGATTTATCGTATACCGGTGCGGCGGTTAGTACCGGTCCGGAAGAAAGCAGCATAGCCGATACTTTGGAATCAAGCGGATTGTTACTCGGTTTGCTTTTTGTATTTTTGGGTGGCTTGGCACTTAATTTAACACCTTGCGTTTATCCATTAATCCCGATAACAATCGGTTATTTCGGAGGTCAAAGCGAAGGCAGAACGGGGCGTTTGTTCATTTTGGGTTTACTTTATGTTTTGGGTATGGCAATAACCTATTCGGTGGTAGGAGTTGTTACTTCATTAAGCGGAGCCGTTTTCGGTACGTTGTTGCAAAATCCCATTGTTATCATTTTTATTGTTTTGGTGTTCATCGGTCTTGCACTAAGTCAATTCGGGGTGTATGAATTCAAATTGCCGGATAAACTGGTGATGAAAGCCGGTGGCGCACGTGGCGGTATGTTCGGTGCATTTTTCATGGGATTGACAATGGGAATTGTTGCCGCTCCTTGTATCGGACCATTCGTAATCGGATTGGTGACTTACGTTGCGGCAAAAGGGGACCCGGTATTCGGCTTTTGGATGTTCTTTTTCCTTGCGTTGGGTTTGGGAACGCCTTACCTGTTCCTTGCTCTTTTCTCCGGTAAAATTAAAAGTTTGCCCCGGGCGGGTCTGTGGATGGAATCGGTTAAACATATTTTCGGATTGTTACTTTTGGGAATGGCGCTATATTTTGCAGGTCCTCTTATTCCAAAAGAAATAAACCATTATGTTTTGCCAGTGTTCATGATTCTTTCCGGCATTTTTCTACTGTTTTTCGATAAGCATGGCAATAACATTAAAAGTTTCAGAATAATTAAATCTTTGATTTCTATCGGCATTATAGGTCTGGCGGTTTACCTGCTTTGGCCAACCGAAAAAATTTCACCCGACTGGATTAAGTTTGATAAAGTAAAATATTCTCAAGCGCTGGAAAACAATGAAAAAATGATTATCGATTTTTATGCAGATTGGTGCATTCCATGTAAGGAATTGGATGCAATCACATTTTCCGATCCTAGAGTGATTGAAGCAACGAAATCATTCAAAACATACAAGGTGGATATGACCCACACGATGGATGAAAAAACGGAAAAGATTAGAAAAGAATTCAATATAAAAGGAATGCCTACGATAATCATTATGAATTCGGATGGGAAGGAAGTGAAAAGATTAACCGGTTTTGTTGACGCCGATGAATTTTTAGACATAATACGGAACATAAAATAAGATAAAAAAGTAATAATTTATAAATATAAATTTTGCTTAAGACTGCGAGTTTTATATTTTTAGTATGTAAAATATTTTAATAAAATAAAAAAGGCTCGAAAAAAAATGGGAAACGGAAAAGAAACCGAAGTAAAACAAATCCGGGAAGTAACGGTAAGATTTGCCGGAGATTCCGGTGATGGAATGCAGCTGACCGGAACTCAATTTAGTGATACCACCGCATCGGTGGGAAATGATTTAAGCACTTTGCCGGATTATCCGGCTGAAATTCGCGCCCCCGCCGGAACGCTGTACGGGGTTAGCGGTTTTCAACTCCACTTCAGTAGTAACGACATTTTTACACCCGGCGATAAACCCGATGTTCTGGTTGCTATGAATCCTGCAGCTCTTAAAAAGAATCTGCCGGATTTAAAACCCGGGGCAATGATTATCGTCAACACAGATTCATTCGATAAAAAAAATCTGGCATTGGCAGGTTTTGAATCCAATCCTCTCGAAGACGGTACATTGAGCGGTTTTGAAGTTTACGATGTTCCTATTACAACATTAACCTTTAATGCTTTGGAAGATGTCGATTTATCGACCAAAGACAAAGCCAGAAGTAAAAACTTTTTTGCTCTCGGGTTGATGTATTGGTTGTTCGAAAGACCGCTGGATACAACGCTCAACTGGTTGCGCGAAAAATTCAAAAATAAACCGGAACTTATAGAAGCGAATGAAAAAGCCCTTAGAGCTGGTTATAATTTCGGGGATATAACCGAAAGATTTACCACGAGATATAAAATAGAACCGGCCAAATTACCCGCAGGTACATACAGAAATATTTCCGGAAACGAAGCTACTGCGTGGGGTTTTATTGCAGCCTCGGTAAGAAGTGGGTTGCCATTGTTTTTAGGTTCGTATCCTATTACTCCGGCTTCCGAAATTCTGCAATTTTTAAGCAAATACAAGAACTTTAATGTACGTACATTTCAAGCCGAAGATGAGATAGCGGGAATAACATCGGCAATCGGTGCTGCATTTGCCGGAAATTTGGCAATAACCACCACCAGCGGTCCGGGTCTTGCATTAAAAACCGAAGCTATCGGTTTGGCTGTAATGACCGAATTACCTCTGGTTATAGTTGATGTTCAGCGGGGCGGACCAAGTACAGGTTTGCCTACTAAAACCGAACAAGCCGACTTACTTCAAGCTCTTTACGGCAGAAACGGCGAAGCACCTGTTGGAGTTGTTGCTGCAGCTACTCCGAGTGATTGTTTCCACATGGCAATTGAGGCATCGAGACTTGCTCTTGAATTTATGACACCGGTTATTTTATTATCCGACGGTTATTTGGCAAACGGCTCGGAACCTTGGAAAATTCCGCATGTGGATGAACTGCCTGAAATTAAAGTTAAATTTTTGACCGAACCCGAAGGATTTAAACCTTATGCAAGGGATGAAAACTTGGTAAGACCTTGGGTTAAACCCGGAACACCAAATATGGAACACCGTATTGGTGGTCTCGAAAAAGCAAATATTACGGGTAACGTAAGTTATGATCCCGAGAATCATCATCAAATGGTAACGATAAGGGCACAGAAAGTTAAAAACATGCAAAAAGTTATTCCCGATTTGGAAGTTGACGGCGACAAGGAAGGCGATTTGTTGGTTCTCGGTTGGGGAAGTACTTACGGTGCAATTAAAGAGGGTGTTGAAAGGGCAAGAAGAAAAGGTTATAAAGTCTCTCAAGCACATTTGAAATATTTGAATCCATTCCCCAAAAATACAGGTGAAGTTCTTTCCAAATTTAAACGTATTCTTTTACCCGAAGTTAATATGGGACAACTTGCAAAAGTTCTGAAAAGCGAATTTTTGCATCATGGAATAATCCAGTTTAATTTGGTTAGAGGTTTACCTTTCAGATCAACCGAAATAGAAGAAAAAATAATAGAATTACTCGGAGGAGGAAATAATGGCCAATAACATAGAAGTAGGTGAAATCAAATATACACCAAAGGATTTTGCTTCCGATCAAGATGTGAGATGGTGCCCGGGTTGTGGTGATTACGCAATATTGGCACAAGTACAAAGAACTTTCCCGAAAATCCCCGGTATTAAAAGGGAAAATATTGTTTGGGTTTCCGGAATCGGATGTTCAAGCAGATTTCCGTATTATATGAATACTTACGGATTCCATTCGATTCACGGACGTGCACCGGCAATTGCAACGGGAATTAAACTCACACGCCCGGATTTGCAAGTTTGGGTTGCAACCGGCGACGGCGATTTGCTTAGTATCGGCGGTAACCACTTTATACATGCTTGCCGTAAAAACGTCGATATTAAAATCATGTTGTTCAACAACAGAATTTATGCGTTAACCAAAGGACAATATTCACCCACTTCAGAAAGGGGAAAAATTACAAAAACAACTCCCTACGGAAGTGTGGATTATCCTTTTAACGCTATTTCTTTGGCACTGGGTGCAAACGCAACATTCGTCGCAAGATCAATTGACCGGGATGCAAAACATCTGCAAGCAATGATTTTGAGGGCAGCCCAACATAAGGGAACCGCATTTCTCGAAATATACCAGAATTGCAACATTTTCAACGACGGTGCGTTTAGATTATTGACCGACAAAGAAACGAAAGAAGATCATGTTTTGTACCTCGAGCATGGTAAACCGATGATTTTCGGAAAGAACAAAGACAAGGGTATTGCTCTTAACGGTCTTGAACCAATTGTGATTGACTTGAACGACGGCAAACATTCGATTGATGATGTTCTGGTTCATGACGAAAACGATGACAGCCTTATCCGGGCTTTCATTCTGTCGCACCTGACCGATCATCCCGATTTCCCGACACCGGTTGGTGTGTTCAGACAATTGTTCCAGCCAACGTACGATGAATCGGTCAACCAGCAAGTTAAAGAAGTTACTGAAAAACTCGGTAAAGGCGATTTGGAAAAAATGTTGTTCAGTGGCAATACCTGGACGGTAAGTGATAATTAATATTTGATTGTTTTGATTTATATTTTTAGGTTAAGGTCGCTCTTAAATCTTTTTGAGCGACCTTTTGTTTTTTAAATTATTTGCAATACACTTTTATGGATTTCAACACATTAAAGAAAATTATAAACGAAAATTCGGATTTTGTAATTACATGTCATGTTAACCCCGATGCAGATGCAATTGGTTCGGAATTGGCTTTTGCCGATTTACTGTTGCAAAACGGTAAAAATGTGAAAGTGGTTAATTACAGCAGTACCCCTTATAATTTGGAATTTCTGGACAATAGCAGCTTGATTGAAAAATACGATGCCGGAAAACATGATGAAATTATTAAAAACACCGGCGTAATAATTCTACTGGATCTCAACCAACTTTCCCGTACGGTAAAAATGGAAAATGCCGTGCGTAATTCTGAAGCGCTTAAAGTATGTATCGATCACCATACCGGACCGGAAAATTTTTCCGAATTTATGTTTGTGGATAACAAATATTCTTCAACCGGTGAAATCATTTTTGATTTTATTACTCAAACCGGAATTGCGGAATTGAACTACAACATTGCTCTTCAGCTTTATGCGGCGATAATGACCGATACGGGCTCTTTCAGATTTGAACGTACTACACCCGGACTGCACAGAAAAGTTGCATTGTTGTTGGAAAAGGGTGTCAGCCCTTACGATGTTTACGATAAGATTTATGCCCAATTTTACTTGAGCAGGAATAAATTACTGGGACATGCACTTACAACTTTGGAATTGAGCGAAAGTGGTAAAATTGCGTACATGACAATCACACAGAAAATGTTGAAAGAAACCGGAGCTTTGGAATCTGATGTTGACGGATTCGTAAATTACTGCCTCGAAATTAAAGGCGTGAAAATTGGAATGCTGTTTTTTGAATTGAGAGACGGAGTGAAAGTGAGTTTCAGATCAAAGTTGGATGTGCCGGTAAATCTGTTGGCGGAGAAATTTAACGGCGGTGGACATTTTAACGCTTCAGGTACAAGATTATATAATGTTAAAATGACGGATATTAAACCTGAAATAATTCACACTGCGGAAGAATTGTTAAAAAAATATTAAAATTAAAACCGGGAGAATACGAATGATATTCGACTTAAAATTCAGAAGTGCAAGCGAAAAGATCAAGTTCGCTTATAAAGCCAACGTGGTCAAGTTTATATTTGATGACAATCAACCTTATAAATCCATTGAAAATTTTGAAGCCGTTACCGGTTTCCAAATTAACAAATTGCAGAAGGAAAACTTGATAAAAGAAGAAGAATACAGTTTGAAATTGGTTAAACCGGAAGGTTATCCTGATGTGATTTATTTATTTAAATTTAAAAAAAATAAAAAATTCAACAACGATTATTTCAGAAACACGCTTGCAGGTTTAATCCCTTCGCTGGATAAAAAACAAACCAAATATCTCCATATTGTTATTCCGGAATATACCGGTTTCGAAGAATATTTTAGTTCGGAGGAATATTTTTATCAGACTTTTATTGAAGGGATTTTTTTGGGGAATTACACATTTGATAAATATAAATCCGGTAAAAAAGAACCCTCGAAACTGAATGTGGTTGTACATTCAAAAAATCCCCGCATAATGAAAAAAACAATAGATACTGCCTCGAAATTGATGGAAGCCGTATATTTCACAAGGGATTTGGTCAACGAACCGGCAATAGCCCTAACACCAACGGTTTTAGCCGGAAGAACGAAGGAGGAACTTCAGGGAAACGGTGTTAAGGTTACGGTATTTAACGAAAAAGAATTGAAAAAGCGGAAAATGAATGCAATACTTGCCGTTGGCCAAGCAAGCGCCAACCCGCCGCGATTAATAACCTTGCATTACAAACCCAAGAAAAAAGCAAAACGTAAAATTGCTCTCGTGGGTAAAGGTGTAACCTACGATACCGGCGGATTGTCTATTAAACCTACCGAAGGAATGCTTGAAATGAAAGCAGATATGGCCGGTTCGGCAACCGTAATTGGAATTATAAAAGCTGCCGCACTTCTGCAATTACCATTTGAACTTATTGGAATTATTCCCGCCGTCGAAAATGCAATTTCCGGTAATGCATACAAACCGGGAGATATCGTATCGACTGCCTCGGGAAAAACAATAGAGGTAAAAAACACTGATGCGGAAGGGAGAATAGTTTTGGCGGATGCTCTGGAATATGCTTCAACTTTTAAACCGGATGAAATTTTGGATTTTGCAACATTGACCGGAGCCATTGCCGTTGCATTGGGGTTGTTCACCGCCGGGGTTTTCACAAAAGATGATTCCATCGCGGAAAATTTGAACAAATCGGCGGAAACAACTTACGAACATATTTGGCGAATGCCGTTTTGGGATGAATATAAAAAATTGCTCGAGAGTAAAATAGCCGACGTGAGTAATTTAGGTCCTCGTTGGGGTGGGGCAATAACAGCAGCTAAATTTTTGGAGCATTTTGTAGATGAAAAAATTCCCTGGGCTCACATAGATTTGGCCGGACCCGCAATTCAGCATGAATTCACTAATTATACAAAAGATTCAAATACCGGTTTTGGCGTCAGATTGATTGTTCAATATTTACAGAACAAACAATAAATAATAAAATTAGAAAATTTAATATTAAATATACTAAAATTAGGTATTAATTATTGATTTATTAACAAAAGTGATATTCATCACTAAACTTATCTGGACATTCCCCGATAATACAGTTAAATCTTAATCTAAATTAAATTTAAAGAAAAAGGGGAATAATAATGCATTATGTTAACTGGAGCCCGCTCTTTAGCGTTAAAAATCCACACATCGACCAGCAACACAGAAGATTGTTTGATTTGGTGAATGAATTTCACAGTGCCTACAAATCAAAAGAAAACAAAGATTATATTTTTTCCGTGTTGAACAGATTAATTAAATACACAGAAGAACATTTTGAAGATGAAGAGCGATTAATGAGAGCTTCGGGTTGCCCGAAAGACTTGCTTGAACATCATCTCAAAGAGCATGAAAAACTGATTTTTGATATTTTCGAATTGAATAATGAATTGCATGCAGGAAAGCAAAAATCGATAAATGAGTTGGAAAGATTTTTCGATAAATGGTTAATCCAGCATGTACTTGAAGAAGACAAAAGGTATCTTGATTATGTGAACAAATAAATTATTTCTTATGAATTGTTCCGTCTAACATTTCATAAACTTCATCTGCGAGATTTACCAAATCGGGATTGTGCGTTACCATTAAAAAAGTGGCGCCCAATTCTTTATTTAAGTTAACAAAAAGTTTGTGCAGAATCTCACTGTTTTTAGAATCGAGATTGCCCGTTGGCTCGTCGGCAAAAACAATATCCGGATTATTAATCAATGCCCGGGCAACTGCCACGCGTTGTTGCTCTCCACCGGAAAGTTCGGCAGGTTTGTGTCCGGTTCTGTGTTTTAATCCGACCAACTCAAGTAGTTTTCCGGCATTACTCATTGCCTCATCTTTCGGTGTGCCGTTAATTAATTGGGGGAGTGCAACGTTTTCAATCGCTGTGAATTCCGGCAGCAAATGATGAAACTGAAAAATGAATCCGATGTGGGCATTGCGGAACTTGCTTAACTTTTCATCATCGGAAAAAGAATAAATGTTTGTGTTGTTAATCAATACTTCACCTTCGTCCGGGGAATCCAATCCGCTTAAAATATGAAGGAATGTACTTTTGCCCGCACCCGAAGCTCCAACTATAATGGTGATTTTATTTTCTTCCGCTTTGAAATCGATTCCTTTTAAAATTTTCAGCTTTTTGCCGCCTTGCTCGAAAGATTTGTGAATATTTTTAGCTTCCAAAATCATAATGTTAAGTTATTAATAATTTCCGAATTATTCCCATCTTAGTGCATCGCCGATCTTTATTCCAATTGCTTTTTTTGCCGGAAACATCGATGCAAGAAAAGTCAGAAATAGAGACATGAAACTTATTACAACTATATCGGAAAAACGAATTTGTAACGGTAATGCATCAATAATATATTTGCTGGCATCGAGGGAATAAAATTTGTATTCAATTTGTAAGTAACAAATTAATAAACCGAGCGCCAAACCCAACACGGTTCCAATTATTCCAATTAAAATACCTTCGAACATGAATATTTTAAGTATTGATTTATTTGAAGCTCCAATTGCCCGCAATACTCCTATGTCTTTTCTTTTCTCGATTACCGACATGGTCAGCGAACCTAAAATATTAAATGTGGCAACAGCAATAATAAGTGAAAGAATTATATATGCCGCCCATCGTTCTATTAACATCACATCGTATAAATCTTTGTGTAAATCGTACCAAGTGCGTATTGTAAAATTTTTATCGTCGAGGTGTGCTTCCAAAAACTCTTTTAGTTCATCCGATTTATCCATGTTTTTTAATCTGACTTCGAACCCGGTAAAACCGCTTCTTAATCCGAAAGTTCTCTGCGCCTGTTTAAGCGAAGTAAATGTGTATTTTAAAGCGTAATCCCGGTTGCTAATTTCAAATATTCCCGATACTATAAATCTTTTGGTTTTTGGTATGGATAATGTTATCAAAGATTGTTCAATTTTATTTGCGGAAGTAACCAAAATGGTGTCCCCGATTCTTGTTGAAATCTTGAGTGCAAGCGGCAATCCCAAAATTATTTTTCCGGTGCCGTTCGTATCTCTCAGGTCGTATTCCCCGAAAGAAATATAATTCTTTATTCCCCAATCGGTATTTGCAATGTTTTCTATGCCTTTAAGATTTACTATTTCGTACGAACTTTTGTTAACAACAACCACTTTGCCTTCAGCATAACGTGAAACGGATAAAACTTCCGGATTGTGTTCGAGCAGATTATAAACAGAATCGGCTTGAGTTACACCCTCTGCCGATTTAAATGTAATTTGAACATGAGGATCGAAATTTACCAGCACAGAGGTTACAAGCGAGCCGAATCCGTTAAACACCGAGAGAACTACCACAAGTGCCGCTACACCAATTGTAATTCCAAGTGTGGAAAGTATGGAAATTATCGTTATAAAATTAATTTTATGCTTTGATCTCAGATATCTTTTTGCGATAAAAAATTCAAACATTTTAATCGAACCTTATAGCTTGAATGGGTTTTATGCCCGCTGCAATGTAACTTGGAATAAAAGATGCTAAAAAACTTAATATAAAAGCAATAACGGTAACAACAAAATAGTGAATAGGGTTAATTAAAACTGGCACACTGGAAACAAAATAAATGCTTGCCGGCAGAGAAATAACATGGTATTCGGATTGTAACCAGCTTAACCCCAATGACAGAAAGTTCCCAAGTAAAATTCCTACAAAAGCGAGATACAATCCTTGTAAAATGAAAATTGATACAATTTGTTTTTTGCGTGTGCCCAGGGCTTTTAGAATTCCTATTTCTGAGGTTTTTTCCAAAACCATCATTAACAGCGTTCCGACAATGTTGAAAACGGCAACCACAATAATTAATCCCAATACGATGGGAATCGGTTTTTTCTGAAGTTCCAACCAAGTGAAAATCGGTTTGTTTATTTGGTAGAAATCCCTAACGTAAAACGGGTAACCAAGCGACTCTTTCAAAACTGTTTTGATGCTATCCAATTTCTCCAAAGTGGCTAGCCTGATGTTAAAGCCACTGCATTTGTTTCCCATTCCCAACATTTGACGCGCATCATCGAAAGAGATAAATGCTTGCAAATCGTCGTAAGTTGACATGCCGCTTTCATAAATTCCGGTTACAATAAATTGTTCTATTCCAGGCGGGTTTTCAGGTGATGGCGGTTTGTCATTTTTCAAAACGAACAGTGTAACTTTGTCTCCAGTTTTCACAAATAATTTATCGGCAAGTTTTTTACCTAAAATAATCCCTTTTTTTCTATCATCGGAAAATGAAAATGAACCTTCAACGATATTTGATTTAAGCTTAGTGTAATTGCCGGAAGGAAGGATGCCCGTAATTTTCACACCTTCCGAAAGATGTTTAGATTTAATAATTGCGTCTTTGGTAATAAACGGTGAAATGTTTGCTGCATTACCGGATAATATTTTCTTGATTATTCTGTAATTTGTTTTATAGTTGGGGATATTTTTATTGCCGTAAGCGGTGATGGTTATGTGTGAATTAAATTCGATGGTTTTCTCTTTTATTGTTTCTTCGAAGCCGCCGAGGATTGTTAAAGCAATATTGACCGAAGCAATACCAAGTGCAATTCCCAGAATTGAAATAACCGACACGGTTGAGAGCAATTTGGAATTACGTTGGGAACGAATATATTTCAGAGCAATATAAAATAAAGTGGACATACGAACATTTAATTTTACTTCACAAAGATAATACTTAGTTTAATAAAACACCGATTGAGGTTAGAATTATTTAATAAGAAAAAATTACGGATGAACATAAAGTAAATAATTGACATTATAAACCGAATATAATAACTTTGTAATTCTTTTTTGTAAAAGCTTGCGCGAAGCAGGCGAAAATAAAGATTAAATTGACCGGGGCGTAGCGTAGTCCGGTTAGCGCGCCTGCTTTGGGAGCAGGAGGTCGCAGGTTCAAATCCTGCCGCCCCGACGGTAAAATTTTACTTGAATTTTTTTGAAGTTCTTTGTTTATTGGTAATTGTTGATGCGCCAGTAGCTCAATCGGATAGAGCAACGGCCTTCTAAGCCGTAGGTTAGTGGTTCGAGTCCACTCTGGCGTACGATGTAAATCCGGCCGGCAAAACTGCGCCCGTTTTATTTTTAATTTATGATTTTTTGTTTATATTTACGAGCCGATTTGAAATATGTTTGTTATTTGACTTGTTTTTGAACATGGTGGGCGTAGCTCAGCTGGTTAGAGCGTCTGGTTGTGGCCCAGAAGGTCGTGGGTTCAAATCCCATCGCTCACCCGGATGAAATGCAAAGTTTGGCCCCATCGTCTAATGGTTAGGACCTCGCCCTTTCACGGCGGTAATAGGGGTTCGAATCCCCTTGGGGTCACACAGGACTGTTCGAATTTAGAATTTTCTTCTTTCGTTCAGTCCTTTTTATTTTTAAATTAGTGTTCGATTTTTAATCTTAGAGAAACATTATGTTAGAAAAACTCACCGGCTATCCGGAAATAATCGCTCAAGATGATATTTATAAAACCGGAGAAAACACAACGAAAAAAGCAGTATTTCCTTCCTTTTACTTCTACAGAAATTTGTTGAGAGTCGTACTTTATTCGAATAAAAAAGTTAAAAAGGGGATTTACGACCGCTATAATTGGGTCGGCTCTTCTTTGGAGATTATGAGAAGTCTGGAAGAAGCCGGTCTCAAATTTGAAATTACCGGTATGAGTAATCTTTCCAAAGTTGAAAGTCCGGTGATTTTCATCGGTAATCACATGAGTACGTTGGAAACTCTTGTGTTACCCGGAATAATTCAACCGGTAAAACCGGTAATTTTTATTATCAAAAAAGAACTGGTGGATTTTCCGTTATTTGGTCCGATAGCAGCTGCAAGACACCCGGTTATAGTTGGCAGAAAAAACCCGCGTGAAGATTTTAAATTGGTTATGGAAGAAGGTAAAAAACGTTTGGACGAAGGGAGATCGATCGTTGTATTTCCGCAGAAAACCAGAACACCTTTTCTCGATTCTTCTTCGTTCAATACAATGGGAATCAAGCTTGCAAAGAAAAACAACGTGCCGGTTATTCCGGTTGCATTGGCTACGGATGCATGGCCTAACGGAAAAATTATCAAAGACATTGGCAAACTCGATCCTTCCAAAAAGGTATACTTCGCTTTCGGTGAACCTATTACCGTTTCGGGTAGCGGGAATGAAGAGCATAAAATAGTTCTGGATTTTATAAAAAACAAATTGAAGGAATGGGGAAGGGAAAATTTAATTGTCAACTGAATTTAATTTGAAACCCACTAATTTACCGCATATATTTCTTAAATTGCTTTAGGTAATTCCGTTAACATATTGGGAAACAATATGTTATATTCCTCTGTCTTCGACCTAAAATGTTTGTGTTATCCAAAATAAACCGTAAAATTCATATAACTTATGTATATTAAATAAGATATCTAAAAAAAACATAGTAAAAAACTTTAAGAAAACTTGTTAATTACTTATAATAAAATAAGTTAAATTCTACTTTCCATTCAAAATCAACTGAAAATTCATATTTTTTTTGCATTGATTTAACTCTTTTGT
>JALSTB010000002.1 GCA_026983955.1 Melioribacteraceae bacterium | reverse complement strand
TCCAACGATTTACTCCGTACTACGTTGGATAAAATTTTCAATGGTAATCATTCCATGTTAGCCGGATTTGTTGCCGGGAATCTCACTGAATCCGGCAGACAAAAATTAATAACCGTTTTACAAAAATTTCCGGGCAAGCATCATATTGTTGAAAATGACGGATCGAACCAAATTGAATTTTATATTGAAAAAAGTGTCCTTGCGGACAAATTGAATCTTACTGGAAATGAAAACCCGGTCATCAGAGAACTTTTGAAAGTTTTTGAAAATTATGAAAATTATAAAAGTGGAACCTTCGGGATTGGCAACCGTATTTACAAGATGGATAAATTCCACATTATGGGAATTGTTAATGTTACACCCGATTCATTTTCCGACGGAGGACAATTTTATACTTATGAATCTGCGATAAGCCATGGAATAGAAATGTATGATAACGGAGTTGACTTTATAGATATTGGGGGTGAATCAACACGCCCGGGAGCGGAAAAAGTAAGCACCAAAGAAGAATTGCGAAGAGTGATTCCTGTAATTGAAGGAATTTTAGCAAAACGGCCCGATGCTGTAATATCGGTTGATACCACAAAATCTGAAGTAGCACGACAAGCGCTAGAGCGGGGTGCAAAGATAATTAACGATATCAGTGGGCTGACTTTCGATGATGAAATGATTGATGTTGCCGCTTTGTACGGCGCTGCCGTTGTGATAATGCATATCAAAGGAACTCCGCAAACGATGCAAAACAACCCGTATTACGAAGATGTAATTGAAGAGATTTACGCATTCCTTGACGAAAGGATAAAAACGGCTGAACAAGCGGGGATAAAGGATATCATTATCGATCCCGGAATCGGTTTCGGCAAAAGGGTAAAGGACAATTATGAGATTCTAGCAAGATTGGATGAATTCAAAGGATTGGGAAAACCATTATTAATAGGACTTTCACGGAAATCTTTTATTGGCAAGGCATTAAATCTGGAAGTGGGGAAAAGGGATTTTGCAACACTCATTTCCGAGCGTTTGGCAATAGGCAAGGGCGCAGTGATTGTCCGGACTCACAATTATAAAAAATTAATTGATGCGGAAAAAATTAATTACTTCATACAAAATCCGAACAGAGTAGAATTAAATAATGTTTGAAATATTTAAAATAGGATTTCTTCCATTTACATTAGTGGATTTGATTGACATACTGCTTGTCTCGTTTATTATTTACAAATTGTATCAGGTTCTGCGCGGTACATTAGCCGCAAATATTTTCGTCGGATTAATCATAATTCTTCTTCTTTCTTTTCTTGCACAAGCGGCAAACTTCCGTACACTCAGCTGGATGCTTAAACTCGTTACCGATATTTGGGTTATAGCTTTTATCGTTCTGTTCCAACCGGAACTGAGACGTTTGTTAACATTACTGGGCAGATATCCGTATTTCAAAAAGTTCGTACACAGTGATGAAAATACCGTGCCCAATATAATAACCGATGCCGCATTCGAACTTGCGCAACTTCAACACGGTGCGTTAATGGTTTTCGTTAAAGAAGTGGGAATTAAAGGTATTGTTGAAACCGGTGAAATATTAAATGCCAGGTTAAGCAAAAATTTATTGCTCTCGATATTTTTCCCGCGCAGTCCACTTCACGACGGAGCGGTTATAATCAACAACAATGTTCTCGAAGCGGCAAGATGTACACTTCCGCTTTCTTCACAAACATCAATCGACGGAATACCGCTTGGAATGAGACACAGGGCGGGCTTGGGAATTTCCGAACAAGCGGATGTTTTGAGTATTATAGTATCGGAAGAAACCGGTGGTATTTCCGTTGCCCAAAACGGAAAGTTACAACGCGGGCTTTCCAAAGATGCACTTAGAAATCTTTTGACGGAAAGTGTTAAAGGCTCAAAAGAAAGAGGATTAAAAAATATATTTGAATTATTTACCCGGCAAAAATAAAATTTGTGCGGTCATTCCGTTTTTCAATGAAGAATCCACGCTTAAAAATGTCGTGGAAAACACGTTATCCTTCGTCGATTTTGTAATTGCGGTCAACGACGGTTCCACCGATAACTCTGCCGCTACGGTTGAAAATTTTGAAAATGTTTTGTTGATAAACCATTCTGCAAACTACGGAAAAGGGAAAGCTCTGAAATCCGGCTTTATGAAAAGTATCGAACTTGAATCTTCCGTTACTGTAACGATTGATGCCGACGGTCAGCATAAACCGGAATTTATACCGGATTTTTTAAAACAAACGGAAACCTGCGATATCGTAATCGGCAACCGCCTGCACAATATGAAAGATATGCCGCTGCACCGGAGGGCGAGCAATGTTATCACATCGAAACTTTTGAGTTTGAAAACAGGTATAAAAATTCTCGATAGCCAATCGGGTTTCAGAGCTTACCGGACTAAGATACTGAACAAACTAATTCCGGTTAACAACGGTTTTGAAGCGGAAAGTGAAATCCTGATTAAAGCGGCAAGAAATAATCTTAAAATCGGATATGTGAATATTCCCGCAATTTACGGAAACGATGATTCGAAAATGCGCGCAGTGCAAGCAATCACCGGCTTTATCAAAACAATGTTCAGCTAAATATGAAATTCCACGGAAAATATAGAATTGACGACCTTGAAAAAAATATGAAGTTCTGTAAAGCTGGGAAGGTTATTTTAAGTGAAAAGTTAAAATTCCTTAAAAAATTGATTGAAAAATATCTTGATGACGACTCTGTAAGGAATTTACATAAAATGCGCATTGCCATTCGCCGGTTCAGATATGTGTTGGAGGTTTTTGCGCCTTGTTACAAACCTAAACTTTTTAATTATGTTTATAACAAAATGAAATTTTTGCAAGATATTGTTGGCGAAGCGAGGGATTTGGATGTTCTTTCGGAAAAAATACGCAATGTTGCAGGAGAAAACGGTTTGAGCGTTCCAGAAAAATTTTTCGAGCAAATACAAGCCGAGAAATCAAGAGTTACGGAGATAATAAAAGAAGAATTAATTAAATTTATGGATGATAAATATGTAAACAAGTTCCTCACAACAAAAAAGAGGTGACAAAATGAAACTGAAATATTTTTCACACTCGGCATTTCAAATTACCACCGGCGACGGAAAAGTAATTTTAATTGATCCATTCTTGGACGGAAATCCCACTTCACCGGTAAAATCGGATGATGTTACCGCCGATTTTATTGTGCTAACTCACGGACACGGAGATCACATAGGAGATTCATTTAAGATTGCGAAACGAAGTGATCCGCTATTCATCTGTGTAAACGAGCTAGCCGATTATGTAGCATCGAAAGGTTTCAAAGCCCACAACATGCACATCGGAGGTGCGTACAATTTTGAATTCGGAAGAGTTAAATTCACCATTGCTCATCACGGCTCGATTTCTCCCGAAGGAAATTATACGGGTGAACCGTCCGGTGTTCTTTTAACAATTGACGGAAAAACAGTTTACCATACCGGCGATACCGGTTTGTTCCTCGATATGAAATTGATAGGTGAGTTGAATAAAATCGATTATATGCTCGTTCCAATCGGCGATAATTTCACTATGGGAATTGACGATGCCGTTAAAGCGGTTGAATTTGTAAATCCCGGTGTGGCAATACCGATGCACTACAACACATTTCCGGTAATACAAGCTGACCCGGAAGAATTTAAAGCAAAAGTTGAAGCAGCCGGTAAAAAATGTGTTGTGATGGAATACGGTCAGGAAATTGATTTATAATTCTTATTCCGGCTAAAAATTTATCGTATAAAAATAAAACCAAAGCTTTATTTGGTAATTGGATTTTTATAACTTTATATATAAATTACGGTTTTTAGTAACTGAAATGGGGTAGGAATTAAGTCTGAATGTCGAACATTATTGCAATAGCAAATCAGAAAGGCGGAGTCGGTAAAACATCGACTTCCATTAATTTATCGGCTTCCATTGCAGCGGCTGAATATAAAACGCTGTTGATCGATATCGATCCGCAGGCAAATTCGTCGTCGGGAATAGGGAGCACGAATGAGGAAAAATCCGTTTATCAAGTGTTAATAGGGCAGGAAAATATCCGTGATTGCATTGTAAATTCTTACATGCCTTATCTTGATGTTTTGCCTGCAAATATCAATTTGGTTGGTGCCGAAATTGAACTCGTATCGGTTCCAAACCGGGAAGGCTTGCTGAAAAATGCCTTGGAGGAAATCAAAAACGATTACGATTATATTATTATTGATTGTCCGCCTTCACTCGGTTTGTTAACTTTAAATGCTCTTACGGCAGCCGACCAGGTTATAATTCCCGTACAATGCGAATATTTTGCCCTTGAAGGGTTGGGACAGCTGCTTAACACAATCAACATCGTAAAAAAACATCTTAATCCGAAGTTGAAAATCGGTGGTGTATTGCTTACGATGTTTGACACCCGGTTGAATTTGTCCCATCAAGTTGTTGAAGAAGTGAGGAAATATTTCGGCGATAAAGTGTTCGATACGATTATTAACAGAAATGTGAGAATTTCCGAAGCTCCGAGTCATGCTAAACCAGTGATTCTCTACGATGCGGTTTCGAAGGGCGCCCGCGACTATATTTCACTTGCTGCGGAAGTGATAAACCGGACAAAAAACAAGGAACATAAAGAAGTAGTTTGATATGACTAAAATTAAACCGGGATTGGGAAGGGGACTCGATGCCCTGATCAATCCCCAATTGAACGAAGAAGGTGAAAAGAAAATTCCAATATCTTTGGATAAAATTTCCAAAGACGACGGGCATTCGTATAATATTCTGGTTAAAATTCCTGTCAATAATATTAACCCGAATCCGTACCAGCCGCGAAGTGAATTTGATGAAGAAGCTTTGCAAGAACTGAAAATGTCTATCCTCGAAAACGGGCTTATCCAACCGATTACCGTTAGGCGTGTTTCTGAAAATCAATACGAACTTATTTCCGGTGAAAGAAGGCTGCGAGCTTGCAAAGATATCGGATACAAGGAAATTCCTTCATATATCATTCAAGTTGAAACGAAGGAAGAGATGCTCGCACTCTCGCTTATAGAAAATATCCAGAGGGAAGAGCTAAATCCGATTGAAGTGGCGGTGGCATATCAAAAATTGATGAACGAATGTAACATGTCGCAAGACCAAATTGCAAAACAGGTCGGGAAAAACCGCTCCACCGTTACAAATACACTCAGGTTACTGAAACTTCCCCAAGAAATTCAGCAAAGTATAATCGAGAATAAAATTTCTGCCGGGCATGCACGCGCACTAATTAACATTCCCGATGAGCAGCTACAAATTTCAATCAAGAATCAGATTATAAGAAATAATTTATCGGTCCGGAATGTTGAAGAACTAGTTAAAAAAGCACTTTCTCCGGATAAAAAAAGGCAAAAGAGAAGTATTACCGTTCCCTCCGGAGATACCGATTCGGTGCACGTGCGGGATTTGGAGGACAAATTAAGAAATATTTTCGGCACAAAGGTACTTTGCAAGCAGAAAAAGGACGGCACGGGGGAAATCGTAATTGAGTTTTATTCGAATGAGGAACTTGAAAGGTTGCTCGATTTAATTAATTCAATTGGATAGCAAAATCAAAATATTGACGATAGTTATACTTCTATTTATTATACCGGAGATTTCCGCCCAAAATAAACATCCCAAGGATTCCGTAACAAATGAGAAAGACACGGTTTTTGTGATGCAAAAATCTCCGTGGGGCGCCGTGCTCCGCAGTGCCGTGCTCCCGGGTTGGGGGCAGTTTTATAACGAATCTTATTGGAAAATACCGGTGATTTGGGGTGGAACAGCAGCTCTGGTTTTAGGCTGGATTGATAGAAACAAACTGACCGTACAATACAGGGATTTGTACAGTGAAAGCATAAGAAATGGTACCCCGGACGAAAGCTACAAAAGGTTGAGGGAGTTTTATAAGGATCAAAGGGATTTATTTGCCGTTTTAACCGGCTTGGCATATTTTCTAAATCTTGTCGATGCTTACGTGGATGCTCATTTGTTCGATTTCGATATTTCTGAAAATGAAATTACCCGTGCTCCCGAATTGAACGTTAAGTTTTATTTCAACAGAACCGGAAAGTAAATGAAAAACGTAGTTGTATGTGAAAAATGCGGCGCGGAAAATCCTGTTTACCGCTTAACTTGCAAGGAATGTAACTCATTTTTACGGGACCGGGTAAACAACATCGATTTTTGGAAAACTTTTTGGAAAATTTTCGAATCTCCGGATAAAGCATTTTTTACCATAATTTATGCAAAAAATAAAAACATGGTTGTACCGCTTATTATATTAGCCGGAATTAAAACCGCATTGGTTTCCTTGCAAATAAAAACAATGATTACATCAGCAAATTTCGGCATCGATTGGTTAACATTTATTTTATCCGGAATGGTGTTTGCCGTTTTGTTACTCGTGGGATACGCTTATTTAATCACAAGATTGAACAAAATATTCGGTTTGGAAACAAGATTTAAAGATAATCTGGCAATTTACACCTATGCATTCGTTCCGTTAATTATTACACTATTTCTTTTGCTGCCGGTGGAATTTGCCCTGTTCGGGGAATATTGGTATTTGGCAAATCCTCTTTCTGCAGAAATTAATCCCGCTGCGGCACATATTCTTTTATTTATTGAAACGGTAATGTTACTTTGGAGTTTTGTTTTGCTGATTACGGCAAATTATGTTCAAACCAAAAACACCTTTTATTCGGTGATTGTCAGTTTAATCCTCTGTTTGATACTTTTCGGGGCACCGGCAATAATTTACGGATAACTTTAAGAAAATTTATATAGCACAAGCAAAAACAATAAGTTAGCAATTTTATATAAAGTAAATCTTAGCTCAAAAGTATCGCAGCTGCAATTACCGTTGTCCACAATCCGTCTTTATTTCCCCTTGCGGATTGTGTAATGTTAGTTGTGTTTACAATTTTACCCGACATTTTAAAAACTTGCTCTTTTTCGTTCCATGCTTTATCCGGATCGAAATCGATTCCAAGTGTTGTGGCAAGCATGGAGGCAGCCAAATCTTCTGCATAATCGCCCGAAACCCGCGCAGTTTCCCCAAAAGGATGATGTTCCGATAAATAACCGTACATGCTTTTGTCACGCGGCAGGGCAATTCCTATTGATGCGGCAATTAATCTGTTCGGTTCGTTGGTCGCATTTCTCGCCATTACTGCATGAACAATTTGTCCCGGTTTCAGAAGTTTAATACCTTGCTCCACAGAAATTTTTTTGCATCCGACGGGATAAATACTGCTTACCGTAACCAAATTATACTTTTCTATCTTTGCATTTCTCAAAGCCAACTCAAATGAAGCAAGATATTCCCTGTGAATTCCCACGCCTTTCGTAAAAAATATTTTTGTTGGAACGTACATTAATTGTCTCCTTGCTTTACTAATTTGGCAAATTTACGTTTACCTACTTTTAAAATCATTCCGTTTTGTATTTTTATTTCTTTTTTGAAATCGTTAATTTTGTCGCCATCGATTGAAACGCCACCTTGCAGTACAAGTCTTCTTGCCTCGCTTCGTGAAGGTGCAAAGTTAACTTTTAGTATTAAATCCAATATGTTTACTGTTTCCGTATCGATTTTGAATTCCGGGATATCGTCGGGAATTCCTTTTTTAATGAAAATTTTATCGAATTCTTCTTCCGCGCGTTTAGCTTCATCCTCGGAATAGTACATTGCCACCAATTTTCTTGCGAGCATCCGTTTCAAATCACGCGGATTGGTATTTCCGTCGGCAAGTTTCCTTTTGATATCAGCCAGTTCAGCGAGTGACACATCCGTGGCAAGCTCGAAATAAGTGTAAATCAAATCATCCGGAATTGATAAGGTTTTACCGTAAATTTCGTTTGGCGGATCAGCAATTCCTATATAGTTGTTGTACGATTTACTCATTTTCTCCACACCGTCGGTGCCGACCAATAGTGGCATGGTGAGAATTACCTGCGGTTCTTGACCGTATTCGCGTTGTATATCGCGCCCGACCAACAAATTAAAAGTTTGATCGGTACCGCCCAGTTCCACATCGCTCTTTATTTCCACACTGTCCATTGCCTGAGCCAGAGGATAGAGAAATTCGTGAATACTTATCGGGATTCCGCTTTTATATCTTTTTGAAAAGTCATCACGTTCAAGCATTCTTGCAACTGTAAATTTGGAAGCAAGGTGAATGACATCGGCAAAAGACATTTTACCGAGCCATTGGGAATTATTAACGATTTTAGTTTTGTCCTTATCCAAAATTTTGGATGCTTGCTCCCAATAACTTTTTGCATTTTGTTGTGCTTCTTCGAAAGTTAACGGCGGGCGTGTGGAATTCCTGCCCGAAGGATCGCCAATCATTGCGGTAAAATCCCCGACAATCAATATTGCTTGGTGCCCCAATTCCTGGAATTGAGCGAGTTTGCGTAAAACCACCGAATGACCGATGTGTAAATCGGGTCGTGTAGGATCGCAACCGAGTTTAACATTAAGCGGTTTTTGCTCCTTAATCGAATTTTCCAGTTTTTTCACTAGTTCGTCTTCGGGAATTATCTCGGAAGCGCCCCGTTTAATTAAATCCATTTGTTCGGTAACCGGAGGAAACTTATTGTTATTCAATGTGTTAGCACCTTTTGTTTATAGTGATTTCAATACTTGAATTTACGCTCCATTTCTCTTTGCTGATCACGCTTGGCTATCGCTTCGCGTTTATCGTAAACCTTTTTACCTTTTGCGATTGCAAGTTCAACTTTAACTTTTCCCCTAACAAAATACATTCTCAGCGGAATCAAAGTAACACCTTTTTCTTTAACGGCTTTATCCAATTTTCTTATTTCGCGTTTGTTAAGTAGCAATTTACGTTCCCTTAACGGATCATGATTAAACCTGTTGCCTTGCTCGTAGTGTCCGATGTGTGCTCCGATAAGCCAAACTTCACCGTTTTTAACGCGGGCATAACTATCGGTTAAGTTTGCTTTGTTTTGCCGGCAGGCTTTCACTTCGGTTCCCAAAAGCGAAATTCCCGCTTCGAAGGTCTGTAAAATGTGATATTCATGCCGCGCTTTTCGGTTAACCGTAATATTTTTTACTTGTTCGCCCATCTCTTAATAAACAAATCACAAAGTTATTTTTAATACGAAATAAAATCAAGAAGCAAAGTTACTAAAACTTTAGTTAGCATACAGTTATTTGATGAAGGTAAGTTAAAATAACCGGCTACGGCTTCAGTCCCAAATAATTTTCGTAATTAATTTTTTCTCCACAATTTCAAAATAGAAATTTTCTATTTTCAATTTTGGATGTGAAAAATTCCAGATTTCGGTTTTGGGTTTTTCTTCCGGATGGAAAGAATTCGAGTTCTTCAATTTAGATTTATCCGCTAATACATAAAACGGTTTTTTATAATATTTACAAGTAATTGCTAAAAGTTTACTGCCGGTTTTGTTTACAACATCCCCGTTTTTTAATACGGTATCGGCTCCAACCAGAGCAAAGTCGGCTTTTCCGGTTACCCGGGGTATCATTGCCTCGGTAATGAAGTTAACTTTAATACCTGAATCGAGTAAGGCTTCGGCTAAAGTTCTACCTTCGTTTTGCGGTCTCGATTCACAAACTGTTACGGTAAGATTTTTGTTCTTTTTGTGAAGCCTTTGAAGAATTTCGTAAACGGTTCTGCTGTTGGAAAAGGTTATTATATTTTTTGTCCGTCCCGTCAGCTTCGAAAAATTTTTGAAAATCCTTTCGTAAATTTCCGTTTCGGAAGTGAAGAAGTTTCTAATGAAGTTATAAACTTTTTCTTGTCCTTGTGTGAGATAAAGTTCCTCAAGTTCGGCTAAATAAGAAATAATTGTATGAAAAGTATAGAAATGTTTTTTCAAATTAAGGAGCAGGGCGGGGAAGTCGTCTATTTGATTAAAATTTTCATAAAAAAATGAGTTGAGTTTTATCAACAGGTCACGGCTTCCCGAAACATTATCATCTAAAATTTCCTTCAGTTTTTGCTCGGCTAACGGATTCATCGGGGATTAATTATTTTGTGTGCCCTTGAATTTAAATCCTTTAATCGGTTCGCGTAAAGTTAAAACGGGACATGGAGCTTTACGCACAACCTTTTCGGCAGTGCTACCGAATAACAAATGTTCAACACCCGTATGACCGTGTGTGGCAATGATAATCAAATCGGCATCAATCTCCGATGCAGTTTCGTTGATTTCCGCAAAAGGTTTTCCGGTTTTGGTAATTACTTCATATTCCAGTGAATCGCCAATTTCGGCTTTTGCCAGATTTTCAAGTTCTTCGCGTGCCCGTTCATTCAAATCGATTTCCGCCGAAGGAAATGTAACTTGTCCCATACTGAAATCCGCCGGATAAATAATCGGTTCAACTACATAAATCAGATACAATTTTGCGTTAAATTGTTTGGCAAATTCAATTGCATACCGTAAAGCCGATTTCGAGTAATCCGAAAAATCGATTGGCACCAAAATTTTTTTTATTGCGACCATGGTTTCCTCCCGTTTTATTTACAATCGGATAAAAGTTCGATATATTCTTCGTTGAATTTTCTTAATCTCGTTGATATTATTTTAGCCAAACCACGCAGAATGTGAATCCCTACTTTTGGATATTTGTCAATGAATTCGTCCAAATCGGGTTTGAAAATAACGCCTACTTTGGTATCGGTTAATGCCATAGCTGAAGCCGAACGCGGCATTTCGTCGATTGCCGAGAGTTCACCGAAAAAATCGCCTTGTGTAAGTTCAGCCAGTGTTTCTTCCTTTCCGGGAGAAAGTTCTTTCAAAATCCGGACTTTGCCTTGTTCGATAAAATAGATTCCCAATCCGGGATCCCCTTCAACAAAAATGTATTCGTTAGGTTGATATGATCTTTGATGCACCAATGTCATCAGCATTGCAACGTGCTTGTTGTTCAGTAGCTGAAAAGGCGGAAGGGAACAAATGATTGTTTGCAAATCGTCTTTTGCGGTTGTTGTCTTAAATAAGTTGGACCAAAAACTATTGTTTCTGATATTGTTTAACGTATCCATAATAACTCCCGTTTATAAAATATTCGATTCCGCCACACGCCAGATTTTTTGGCAGGGGAATTTGTTTTCGTATAAAGCTCTTCCTACAATAACCGAATCGAGTCCGTATTTCTGAGCCGCTTGAATATCCAGTAAATCTTTGAAGTTTCTAACACCACCGGAAACTGTAACTTTTCCGCCCGTTGCCTTTGCAACTTCCACGGATAATTGAATATTTGGTCCCAAAAGCATTCCGTTCTTTTTAATATCGGTTACAATGAATCTTTCAACCCCAATATTTGCAAGGGTTTTGCCGTATTGTTGCGGACTTAACCCGGTTTTTATTTTTCTTCCGCCCACAACAACTTCGTTATCGATTACATCGATGGCAGCCGATATTTTTTGTGGTCCGTAATGTTCGAAAATCTTTCCGAATTCTCCCGGATTTTCGTAAGCCAGAGTACCGATAACGATTCTGAAAACTCCTAATCCGAACAATGTTTCCGCTTCTTCGAACGAACTTATGCCTCCTCCCATTTCAACCGGAATGATTACCGAATTGCAAATTTCTTCAATGATATCATAGTTTTTATGCGAATGTTCGTGAGAAGAATCGAAATCGACAACATGAATTATTTTGGCGTTTTCCGAACGCCAGAGAAGAGCCATTTCAACCGGATCGTCGCCGTACCGCGGGCAATTCAATTCCGGTATACCTTGAACCACTCTAACTGTTTTTCCGTCTTTAATATCGATGGACGGTATGACAAGTATGGAATTCATCATAGTTTCCAGCGCCCTTTGTTTTTCAAAGTTTTTCTACTGATAATTAATTTTTGAATTTCACTCGTACCCTCAAATATACGAAGAATTCTTGCATCCCTGTAAAATCTTTCTATCGGCAATTCACGGGAGAATCCCATTCCGCCGTGAATTTGCAACGCTTTATCGGCTACTTCGGATACACCTTCGGAGCAAAAAAGTTTCACCATTGCCGCATCTTCAGTTACGTCGCCGCCTTCGTCATATTTTTCCGCCGTACGGTAAAGCATACTTTCCATTGCGTAAATTTTCGTTGCCATTTCCGCAAGCATGAATTGAATGGCTTGAAAGCTGGAAATCGGTTTACCGAATTGTTTGCGTTGATTTGCATAATTTACCGAAAGTTCAAGGATTTCTTTTGCACCGCCTACACTGCATGCACCAATTCCGATTCTGCCCGAATCCAATGTTTTCATTGCTGTAATGAATCCACGGCCGTTTTGCCCAATCATATTTTCTTCGGGAACTTCAACATTGTCGAAATAAATTGCGTTCGTTCTGCTACCCCGGATGCCGAGTTTTTTTTCGTCGGGACCCACATTAACACCCGGAAAATTACGTTCGACCACAAAACCGGTGATGCCTTTCTCCGTTCTTGCAAAAACTGAAAAAACATCGGCTATGGCTCCGTTTGTTATCCAAATTTTTTCACCGTTCAAAATCCATTTACCGTTTTTAAATTCCGCTCTTGTCTGCAGGTTAAACGCATCGGAGCCTGCTCCGGCTTCGGTTAATGCAAAAGCTGCAATCATCTCTCCCGAAGTCAGCCTTGGTAAATATTTCATCTTCAATTCTTCCGAACCGCCGATATATATTGCGTTCGCACCGATTGATTGGTGGGCACCGATTAAAGCAGCGGTTGAACCGCAAGCTTTTGTTACTTCTTCTTGTGCAACACAAAAACCTACTTCGCCGAAGCCGCCGCCGCCGTACTTTTCCGGGAATGCCGTGCCGAGCAATCCCACTTCACCCAATTTTTTTATTAATTCTTTGGGAATGTTTTCGTCACGGTCGATCTGAACGGCAAGTGGACGTATTTCTTTATCGACAAACTCTTTCGCCAAATTTCTTAGTAAAGTTATATTTTCCGACTGTAGAATTTTCATAGTAAATGCAATTTAATTGAAAAATTAATTGTTTAATAATATACAAAATGAAATACACAGAGCCCAACTGCGCGGTCATTTATTTTGAGTTCCAATCAAGCGGAAACTTAAGTTTGGATAACTCCCACGTTGAATTTCGGTATTTCCGGATTCTGGTTTGCCGCTGCTATTGCCATTGAAACATATTTCCTTGTTTTCGCCGGGTCGATAATTTCATCTACCCAAAGGCGCGCTGCGGCATAGAGCGCGCTGCTTTTTTCTTCGTAAGATCGCGTAATATCTTCCAGTAATTTTTTTTGTTGTTCTTCCGAAAATTCTTTACCGCTTTTTTTCATTTGTTTAAGTTTAATATCGAGTAGCACACTGCTTGCTTGTGCGCCGCCCATCACCGAAATTTTCATATTCGGATATGCGTAGATAAACCGTGGATCGTAAGCTTTTCCGCACATTGCATAATTGCCAGCGCCGAAACTGTTTCCCACAATTATTGTAATTTTGGGCACTACGGAGTTTGCAACGGCGTTTACCATTTTTGCACCGTCTTTAATTATTCCGCCATGTTCGGCTTTCGTTCCCACCATAAAACCTGTTACATCTTGCAAGAAAACAATGGGGATTTTCCGCTGGTTGCAATTCATAATAAATCTGGTAGCTTTATCTGCACTGTCGGAATAAATCACACCGCCTATTTGCATTTCACCTTTTTCGGTTTTAACTATTTTTCTTTGATTGGCAACTATTCCAACTGCCCAACCGTCGATGCGGGCGTAAGCGGTGATCAGGGTTTTGCCGTAGCCGGCTTTGTATTCATCAATTTCCGAATTATCAACTATTCTGGCGATAAGTTCGTAGGTATCGTATTGTCCGAGGGTGTCTTCGGGAAGCAATCCGTAGATTTCTTTGGGATCGAATGCCGGAGGTTTGCTTTCTATTCTGTTAAACCCGGCAGTGGGTCTTTCCCCGAATTTTCCGGTGAGACTTCTTATTGTTGCAAGGCATTCTTCGTCATCTTTCATAATGTAGTCGGTCACACCCGAAATATTGGTTTGAACACGGGCGCCGCCCAGGCTTTCGTTGTCGGTCTCCTCGCCAATTGCGGCTTTAACCAAATGGGCACCGGCAAGAAACACCGAGCCTTCACCTTCAACGATCAGAGCTTCGTCGCTCATAATTGGCAGGTAAGCGCCGCCGGCAACGCAAGGTCCCATAATTGCGGAAATTTGCGGAATTCCCATTGCCGACATTTTAGCATTATTTCTGAAAATCCTTCCGAAGTGTTCTTTATCGGGAAAAATTTCTTCTTGTAACGGCAAGAATACTCCGGCGCTGTCAACCAAATAAATAATCGGCAAATGATTTTCCATGGCAATTTCTTGTGCTCTCAAATTCTTTTTGCCGGTTAAGGGAAACCACGCTCCGGCTTTAACGGTAGCATCGTTAGCAACAATTACAAAGTCTTTTCCGTTAATTTTTCCGATTCCGAAAACCGTGCCACCGCCCGGAGCTCCGCCGTATTCTTTGTACATATCGTGTGCGCAGAATGTATTGAGCTCAATAAATTCCGTATCTTTGTCAATTAATTTTGCAATTCTTTCCCGTGCGGTAAGTTTTCCTTTTTTATGTTGACGTTCGATTGCTTTTTCGCCGCCGCCCAATTCGGTTTTTGCACGGATGCCGTTTAATTTTCTTACGAGATTTTTATAATAATCTTCCCTTTGTAAATAGTTTTTTTGATTTTTAATATTTGAACCGATTTTTTTCATATTAAATCACCAAAATTGAAAACATTAAATTATTGATTTTTGTAATTAGAAATTATTTCTTCGGCAAGTTTGTAAGGTGAAATTTCACCTTGTACAATGTTGGTTAATTTGTTCTCCAAGTGGGATTTTCTGTCATCCGACCAAACATCGTCTTGCAAGGCTTTTTCAACAATTTCTTTCACTCTTATTGCCGAATTGTGTTTTCTGTTCTCAATGAACTTTCCGGTTTCAAGTAAATAATTTTTATGCTTTTCGATTTGTTCTGCAATTTTATCTATTGCTTTGTTTTCGGAAGCCACAGCTTGAATGATTGGCGGCATCCAGGTAGTTGCATCGTGGTCGCGTAGCATTAAAATAGTTTCGAGAGCAAGTTTAGCCGAATCGGCTCCGGGTCGGTCGCTTTTATTTAAAACGAAGAAATCGGCAATTTCCATCAATCCGGCTTTCATAGCTTGAATTGCATCGCCCGATTCGGGTACAAGCACAACAATTGTAGTATCTGCGGCTTGGGCAATATCGAGCTCCGATTGACCAACGCCGACCGTTTCGAAAATTATGTAATCGTATCCGGCGGCATCCAAAACATCTGCAGCGTCAATCGATTTTTTACTCAATCCGCCCAAACTTCCGCGGGTTGCCATGCTGCGGATGAAGACCCCGGGATCGTTGCCTATTTCATTCATTCTTACGCGGTCGCCCAGCAAAGCTCCGCCCGTGAAGGGACTTGTAGGATCTACTGCAATGATGCCAACTGTTTTTCCTTGCTTGCGGTAGAGTTTCGTGAGTTGATTTGTGAGTGTCGATTTCCCGGCTCCGGGCGGACCCGTTATACCGATTCTGTATGCATTACCGGTTTTCGGATAAATGGCTTTTAGAATTTCAATGGATCCGGAGTTTCCTTCTTCAACTTTGGAAATCAATCGTGAAGTGATTCTTTTTTCGCTTGTGTTCAATTTTTCAATAATACCGGTGGCAATCATTTCAGTATCTGTAAAGGTTATGTTCGAAAATATATTTTTTAACTGATTCGGGAACCAAATAATCGATTGGCAAGTTATTGCGAATCTTTTCCCGGATTTCCGAAGCGGAAATTTCGATTGTGGGTGAATCGACAAAAATTGCATCGGCGAAATATTTGTTGTGTGTTTTCACACTTTGTTCAAAATGTCTTTTCAACACAACCAATTTGGCAAAGTCAAGAATTCCCTCGGGGTTTTTCCACAAATCGAAACTAAGCAAATTGTCGAAACCGATTATCAATTCCATTTCATCGTAAATTTTTGAAAATTCTATCAACGTATCGTAAGTGTAGGAAATATCGTGTTTGTTTATTTCGAAATCCGATACTTCAAAAAACGGATGTTGTTCTACTGCAAGCCGCACCATGTTTAATCTGTGCTCGGGTGAAGTATAAGACGATGCGGTTTTATGCGGGGAAATGTAGCAGGGAACCAAAATTATTTTTTTCAGATTTCTTTTTATTAAAGTATCTTGAGCCGTTATCAAATGTCCGTGGTGAATCGGATCGAACGAACCACCGAAAATTCCTACTGCCGCCAATTAGTCTCCGTTATAATGTTATGTTTCACAATCCTTTTAATTTTTCTCTGTAAAGTGTAACGTCGCCCAAATATTTCGTACGTTCACTCGAATCGCTGTGACGCGCTTGATGCTTTCTGAATGCAAGAATCACCGCATTTTTTACGGTATGCGAATCGAATAATTTTTTATCGGCTTTTTTCCGGATTCTTTTATTTACGTAATCCACAAAAGTTTGCGATAAATAATTCTGTTCCACTTCGTCGTTCAATTCTTCCAAAATAATTTTTCTTTCGTTCGATAGTGAAAATATAAAAATTAATGTGAAAATAGTAATAGCAAAAACCATAAAAAGAAATGAAACAAATACACCGGCATTCAAAGTTACGCTTATGTTCCAAAACGAGTGAATTGAAACGGCAAAAAGATAACCGAGAATAACAAACATTGTTTTTCTTTTGTCGTAACTGAATTTTGCAATGGCGATAAAAACCCCGAAAGTGGCGGTTGATATGCAGTGCACCAGACCGGTAAAAGCGGTTCGCAAAATTATTAAAGTGAATAATTGTTCTATAGTTTCACCGTAAGAAATAAAATACATAAAATTTTCTGTCATCCCGAACCCAAGACCGATTGCACCGCCGTAAACGAGCCCGTCGGTTATATTATCGAACGAACGTGTTAGAGCGGTAACAAAGAGAAAAATTCCCTTGGTGAATTCTTCGGTTAACGGTGCAATTAATACGGTTTGAAATTCTACAACACCGGATGTTCCGCCTTTAATCAAATACAGCGGAACCGAGAGAAGCATGGTTCCCAGAATAGCGAAAAATATTGCTCCTACAGCACCCCATAAGAAATGAACCAACACCAAACCGAAAGATTCACGTTCGTATTTATCCAACCACCAAAGAATTACCAGATAAATAAACATCGGGATTATCGATGAAAGTAGTGAAATTAAAATCAACATATGTTATATTACAATTTGGTTTTATTTAATGAATCCGGTTATCTTCCGAAACTTCAAGAAAGTTTATGCAATATAATGTTTTTCTTGTAATTAGGGTTTCTTGATTAAGAAAAAATCAATATTTATATTTACCGACTAAATTTTATTTGCTGATACGATGTATATCAAATATACTAATTATAGTGATGGTATTCATGATATTCGTTTGGTAAAAAAATCAAACGAAGTTGGACTTGAAAAACCCTTTTGGGGAAACGTTATAGTAGAATGCAAAATGGACAAATCCGCAAGCCAAATTATATTGGATTGCGATATGAGTGTTCATGGAAAATTTGTTTGCGACCGGTGTAACGAATTATTCGACAGGGAATTGAAATCCCATTTCCAACTGACATATTTGTTTACCAAGTCGCATGCAATCTCGGACGAAGAAAATGTTTTTTATCTGAGTCCCGATGTGGATAAACTTGTAATTACCAACGACGTAAGGGATTACGGTTTATTGTCGGTACCGATGAAAAATTTATGCTCGCCCGATTGTAAAGGATTGTGCCCGCATTGCGGTACAAATTTGAACTACGGGCAATGCAGTTGCGAGAGAGAAAAAATTAATCCGGTTTGGGAACCGTTATTAAAGATTAAAAATAAATTAAACTAACTTATTTGGGAAAAAGAAATGGCACATCCGAAAAGAAAAATATCGAAAAGTAGAAGAGATAAAAGAAGAACTCACTACAAAGCTACTTTGCCAAGTCTTAGCCACTGTTCAAACTGCGGTGAATTGAAGTTGAATCACCGTGCTTGCCCTAATTGCGGTTACTACGCAGGCAGATCGATGTTTGTACCCGAAAGCTAAGTTCGAAAATGAACGAAGTTAATACTCACAAATGTAAAATAGCAGTTGATGCAATGGGGGGCGATTATGCGCCCCTTAATGCAATAATGGGAGCTATTGAAGCATTCAACGAAAAAAAAGATTTTGAGCTTATTCTTGTTGGTAAGAAAGACGAAATAAAAAAAGTACTGACCGAAAAAAATCTTTCGTTTCCGGAAGAAAACATTGTACACGCAAGCGAGGTAATCGGTATGAAAGACACACCGACTACAGCGCTTAAACAAAAGAAAGATTCTTCAATTGTGGTCGGTGCAACTTTGGTTAAAGAAAAAAAAGCACATGCGTTTGTAAGTGCCGGTAATACCGGTGCAATGATGGCCGCTTCAACGTTGATTATGGGAAGAATTCCCGGTGTTGGAAGACCTACAATCGGTGCAACTTTGCCAACGGCAAAAGGAAATTTCTGCACCGTTTACGATGTTGGTGCCAGTGTCGATTCCAAACCCCAACACCTCTTTGAATACGCAATTATGGGAAGTATTTATGCTAAGGAAATTTTCGGAATTGAAAATCCCTCTATCGGACTTCTCAACGTGGGTGAAGAAGAATCGAAAGGTAATAAATTGGCACAAGCTACACTTGAACTTTTTAAAAAGAGCGACTTGAATTTTGCCGGTAATGTTGAAGGCAGAGACATCCTTGCCGGTACAGTAGATATTGTTGTTTGCGACGGATTTGTCGGGAATATAATTTTAAAATTTGCAGAAAGTATTATAGGTTTGCTGAAAGCCAAATTCAAAAATTATGCGGAGAGTTCATTTATCAATAAATTAAAAGTCGGTATGGCAAAAGGTACACTAAAAGCCGTTTTGCAAGATATGGATTATCAAAAATACGGTGGGGTACCGCTGTTGGGAGTAAATGGTATCAGCATAATCGGGCACGGTTCCAGCTCTACATTGGCAATTAAAAATATGGTTTTACGCGCAAAAGAAATGTTCGATAAAAATTTAATTCAAAAAATTGAGGATTCAATAAAAAACTATGAAAACAAAGTATAAGCGACAGTATAATGCCGTAATTACAGGCACGGGAATGTATGTCCCCGAAAAAATTTTGGATAACAAATATTTCGAATCGATTGTTGATACAACCGATGAATGGATTAAAACCAGAACAGGTATAGAAGAAAGACGGATACTGGAAAACGGCGCAACTAGCGATATGGCTACCAAAGCAGTTGAAGATTTGCTGCAAAACACCGGTACAAATCCAGAAGACATTGATGCCATAATTGTAGCAACTGTTACACCGGACATGTTTTTTCCCGCAACCGCCTGCCTCGTGCAAGATAATATCGGAGCGAAAAAAGCCTGGGGTTTCGATCTCTCCGCTGCATGTTCGGGTTTTCTTTATGCTCTGCAAACGGGTGCCGGATTAATCGAAGGTGGACAATTTAAAAAAGTTGTTGTTGTGGGAGCCGATAAAATGAGTTCCATCGTCGATTATACCGACAGAAAAACTTGTATCATCTTTGGAGACGGTGCCGCGGCGGTTTTACTCGAACCTTCGGAAGATTTGAGTTACGGTATACACGATTCGATTTTGGTATGCGACGGTTCCGGAAGAGACAAACTTTTTATGGAAGGCGGCGGCAGCTTAAATCCACCTTCACACGAAACGGTAGACAAAAGAATGCACTATCTGTTCCAAGACGGAAAAGCCGTTTTCAAAGTGGCTGTTCAACAAATGGCTGATGTTTCGGCTGAAATTCTTGAGAAGAACGGTCTTACCGGAGACGATATTGCTTATCTCGTTCCGCATCAAGCAAATCTTAGAATTATTGACGCAACCGCCAGAAGGATGGGCATCTCCTCCGATAAAGTAATGATTAACATCCAAAAATACGGCAATACCACTGCCGCAACTATTCCGTTATGCTTGGCCGAATATCATAAAGACGGAAAGCTTAAAAAAGGTGATAAACTTGTTCTCGCAGCTTTCGGCGGTGGCTATACTTTCGGTTCCATGCTCTTAACCTGGGGAATCGATTAATGGGTAAACTTGCAGTTTTATTCCCGGGGCAAGGTTCTCAATATGTTGGAATGGCAAAAGACATTGCCGGAAATTCAACCCGTGCAAAAGAGCTTTTGGAACTTTCGGAAAAAATATTGGGTTATGATATTTCCGGAATTATGTTCGAAGGTCCGGAGGAAAAACTTCAACAAACACAGATAACGCAACCTGCCATTTTTATTCACAGCAGTATCATTTGGAATTTTGTACAAGAAAACCTTGATGCGGAAGGTTTTGCCGGTCACTCGCTCGGTGAATACACAGCCGTAATGGCCGGTGGAGCTTTATCTTTTGAGGAAGCTCTGACCTTAGTGAAAGAACGTGGTGAAGCCATGGCCGAAGCCGGAAAAATTCAACCCGGAACAATGGCGGCTGTTATTGGACTTGAAGAAAATAAAGTCGAAGAAATTTGTGAGATCGCTTCTGCGACGGGAACCGTTACACCGGCAAATTTTAACTCACCCGGTCAAATTGTTATTTCAGGCAGTGTGGAAGGAGTTAACAAAGCAGTGGAGTTGAGCAAAAAAGCCGGTGCCAAACTGGCAAAATTGCTACCCGTTAGCGGTGCTTTCCATTCGCCTTTAATGAAAAGCGCTCAGCAAAAATTAACCGAAGCACTCGATGCGGTAAACATGCAAGATACTGCCGTTCCCGTATATGCAAATGTTACAGCACACCCGGTTAACTCCGGTATCGAAATAAAGGAATTACTCAAAAAACAATTGTTTTCGCCGGTAAGGTGGGAAGAAACAATCCGCAATATGATTTCCGACGGATTTACTGAATTTATTGAAATCGGTCCGGGAAAGGTTTTACAAGGGTTGGTAAAAAGGATTGACAGGTCCGTCAACATTTCGGGTATGGATAAATTTGAAGATATTGAAAAATTTAAGAATGTAATTTCATAAAAATCAAAATTTACTGTTAAGTGGATTTATAACACATTTAATAGTATATTTTTCGTCAAAATTGAAAACTAGTTTAATATAGGTAATAAATTGACTGAAAATACCAAGATAGCGCTTGTTACCGGCGGCACAAGGGGAATTGGACGTGCCATTGTTAAGGAATTGGCTACGAACAAAACTTTTACCGGTGATTGTGTGGTTGCATTCACTTACAGAAGTTGTGATGAATGTGCGGAAAGTTTGATAAAGGAAATTGAAGAGACCGGCAATAAAGCGGTTTCATATAAAACCGATGCGTCATCGTTCGAACAAGCGAAAGAAGTAATTGAAAACATTGTAAAGGAATTCGGCAGATTGGATTTCTTGGTAAACAATGCCGGTATAACCAAGGATAATTTGTTGCTTAGGATGTCCGAACAAGATTTTGATGATGTCATCAATACCAATTTGAAAAGTGTATTCAATTACACGAAAAACTCCGCCCGTCAATTTATTAAGCAGCGATACGGAAGAATAATAAACATAACATCTGTAGTGGGAATTACAGGAAATGCGGGGCAAGCAAATTATGCCGCATCGAAAGCTGGAATAATCGGCTTTACCAAATCGGTGGCAAAAGAATTGGCTTCAAGGAATATTAACGTAAATGCGATTGCACCCGGGTTTATTCAAACCGAAATGACGCAGCAATTAAACGAAGATCAAACTAAAGTTTTATTAGAAAATATCCCACTGAAAAGAATGGGCACTCCTGCAGACATTGCAGGCGTTGTTTCATTTCTTTGCAGCCCTTACGCCGATTATATTACCGGTCAGGTTTTGGCTGTAGACGGTGGAATGGTAATGTAAATTAAGTAAATCGTTTTTCCATAAACAAAATACGGAGACATAAAATGGACGTTGAAGCTAAAGTTAAAGAAATAATCATGGATAAGTTGGGAGTTGAAGAATCGCAAATTACTCCCGAAGCTTCTTTTACAAACGACTTGGGTGCGGATTCTCTCGATATAGTTGAACTTGTAATGGGTTTCGAATCCGAATTTGATATCTCAATTCCGGATGAGGACGCCGAAAAAATTTCAACTGTTGGTGATGCAATTAAATATTTGCAAGAGAAAACCGCCAATTCATAATTTACACTTCAATTAAGAGGGTTCCCTTTTTTATAAAGTGAACAATTTTAATCGAGGTAACCCTCTTAAAAGAAATCTAATAACAAATATTTCTCGGAGTAATAATGAGAAGACGAGTTGTTGTAACCGGAATGGGCGCAGTTACGCCTATTGGAAATACACTCGAAGAATTTTGGGAAGGATTGAAAACCGGAAAGAACGGGGCAAATTTAATTACCCGTTTCGATACAAGTGAATTTAAAACCAAATTTGCCTGTGAAGTAAAAAACTTCGATGCTTCCAAATACATTGATAAAAAAGCGTTAAAGAGAATGGACCCGTTCACACATTTTGCACTTTCCACGGCAATTATGGCGATGGAAGATTCCGGTATTAATCTCGATGAAGTTGATAAAGAAAGATTCGGCGTGGTCTACGGAAGCGGAATTGGCGGAATGGATACATTCGAAACGCAAATGAAAAATCTTTACGAAGGTGGTCCGAGACGAATCAGTCCGTTCTTTATCCCGATGATGATTTCGGATATAGCAGCGGGACACATATCGATTCACTTCGGGTTAAAAGGACCGAACTATGCAACAACATCGGCATGTGCCACTTCCTCTCATGCAATCGGCGATGCATTTTTCTTGATTCAAAGAGGCTCTGCCGATTTGATGGTGTGCGGAGGTGCCGAAGCATCTATCACTCCAATGTCTATTGGCGGGTTTAATGCGGCGCGGGCAATTTCAACGTGGAACGACAGATTTAAAGAAGCATCCCGGCCTTTCGATAAAGACAGAAACGGATTTGTTATGGGTGAAGGTTCGGGTACGTTGATTTTGGAAGAATATGAACATGCAAAAGCAAGGGGAGCAAAAATTTATGCCGAAATGGTTGGCGTTGGATTTACGGGAGACGCTTATCATATTACCGCTCCGGCTCCCGAAGGAGAAGGTGCCGCCCGTTCGATGAAAGAAGCTTTGCGGGATGCTGGAGTGCAACCGGAAGAGGTCGGTTACATTAATGCTCACGGCACTTCAACGGAATTGAACGACAAAAACGAAACAACCGCAATTAAAACGGTTTTCGGGAAACACGCTTATGATATGGTTGTAAGTTCTACCAAATCGATGACGGGACACTTGCTTGGTGCTGCGGGTGCAATCGAATCAATTGCTACGGTGCTGGCTATTAAAAACGGAATTGTACCGCCTACGATAAATCTGGACGAACCGAGTCCCGAATGCGATTTGAATTATGTTCCCAAAAAAGCGATTGAACGCGAAATTAATTATGCAATCAGCAATACATTCGGTTTTGGTGGACACAATGCATCGTTACTATTTAAAAAATATGAAGGTTGATAATTGTCTTTTTCATTAATTGAAAAATTAAAAGATATTTTATCGTTAAAGAATAACTCAAAAACCAAACAAATCAATCACGACAAAATGATAAGGGGTATCCAACGGCTTTTGGGATACCCCGTAAAAAATAAAGAGCTTTTTCTTGAAGCACTTGCACACCGTTCATACGTAGAAACTTTTCATGACATCCCAAAATCAAACGAACGCTTGGAATTTCTTGGCGATTCGATTCTCGGTTTTATTGTAGGAAAATTTCTATTCGAAAACTTTCCCGGAGAAAATGAAGGCTTTTTAACGAAGTACCGTTCTTATTTTGTAAATAAAAATGCCCTAGCAAAAACAGCAAGGGAAATGGAACTCGAAAACTTGGTTTTGTATAACAAGCGTTTTATAAAACCCGATTCCGAAGGATTGAATACCGTTTTAGCCGATTGCCTTGAAGCTTTAACCGCAGCTGTTTATTTTGATGCCGGAATGGAAAAAACGGAAGAGTTTGTCAGAAGGTGGATAATTGATCCGCATTTCGATCAAACAAAAAATTTCGTCGATACCAATTACAAAGGACAATTGCTGGAATATTCACACGCTCATAAAATTGCGCCTCCCGTTTACAAAATACTGAAAGAAGAAGGACCTGCACACAAGAAAAAATATGTTGTGCAAGTTAAAGTGGGCGATAAAATTTTAGGAACTGGAGAAGGAAACAATAAAAAAAATGCAGAACAAAGTGCCGCAAAAGAAGCATTCCTAAAACTAAAAGCTCAAGAAAAACCGCAAAATAATTAATAGCTGCCTGTACAAGGAAAGTTTTTATTCAACTTTTGTGTAAATTTAAAAACGAGATATTCTTAATAATTGTGTTCACTTCGCAAGGATTCTTTTATGAAAAAATTTGAATTTACCGATAAGTTTATAAACCGGCACATCGGTCCGGATGATAACGAAATAGGCCAAATGCTAAAAGAAATCGGTGTTGCCGGTATGGATGAACTGGTTTCCAAAACAATTCCAGCAAATATCAGAACCGGTAATGAACCTGAATTGCCAGAGCCTCTTACCGAATATGAAATAATCAATGAATTACGTGCGCTTGCATCAAAAAATAAAATTTTCAAATCGTATATCGGAATGGGATATTATGATGCCGTAACACCGGCGGTAATCATAAGAAATATTCTCGAAAATCCGGGTTGGTACACACAATACACTCCGTACCAATCGGAAATATCGCAAGGACGCATGGAGGCACTACTAAATTTCCAAACGATGGTTTGCGATTTAACCGGTTTACCGTTGGCTAATGCTTCATTATTGGATGAAGCAACCGCTGCGGCAGAAGCGATGGCTATGTTCCATAACGCCAGACGCGGTGCAAAAAAAAATGCGAATGTTTTTCTCGCAAGTAAAAATATTTTTCCCCAAACCCTCGATGTATTAACCGGTAGAGCCGAACCGAAGGGAATTGAAGTAAGAATTGTGGATGAAAACGATTTTGAGTTAACCGATGATGTATTCGGTCTGTTGGTCCAATATCCCGATGGCAACGGTGAAATTCACGATTACAAGCAATTATTCGAAAGGGCTGCGGAAAAAGGGATTTTCAAAGCGGTTGCAACCGATTTGATGAGTTTAACGTTATTGACGCCACCTGGGGAATTCGGAGCGGATGCAGCGCTGGGTTCAACACAAAGATTCGGATTACCGTTGAGTTACGGAGGTCCGCACGCGGCATTCTTCGCTACTACGGAAAATTTCAAAAGGTTGATACCGGGTAGAATTATCGGGGTTTCTGTCGATTCGAGAAACCGCTTCGCTTACCGCATGGCTTTACAAACAAGGGAACAACACATTAAGCGCGAACGTGCAACAAGTAATATTTGCACAGCGCAAGTATTACTCGCTATTATGTCATCTATGTATGCGGTTTATCACGGTGCGGAGGGATTGACTAAAATTGCAAAAAGAATTAATCTGTTGGCAAATTATTTGGATAAAAGTTTAAAATCTTTAGAATTTAATCAATTAAATAAAAGTTATTTTGACACTTTGCGAATCCGATTTGAAAAAACGGAGGAGGTTGAACGGTTAAAAAACGAAGCGCTCAAAAGGGAAATCAATTTCAGATATTTCGATGATAAAACTGTTGGAGTATCGATTAATGAAACCACAACCGAGCCGGACGTTGATGAAATTATCGATTTGTTTGCTGGCATTAAGAGCAAATCCATCGACGTAAACAGTAGAAATAAATTAAAAGAAGAAGCCGGAGTATTTTTGCCAGACGGATTAAGAAGGCAAAGCAAATTTTTAACGCATCCGGTATTCAACAAATATCACACCGAAACAGAGATGATGCGGTATATTAAAAATCTTGAAAGAAAAGATCTTTCATTAACAACATCCATGATACCGCTCGGTTCTTGCACAATGAAATTAAATGCTGCAGTCGAATTGTTTGCTTTGTCGTGGAAAGAATTCGGTGCGATTCATCCGTTTGCACCACCTGAACAAGCACACGGATATCAAACGGTAATCGAACGGTTGGAAAAATATCTTGCTGAAATTACCGGTTTCGATGCGGTGACACTTCAACCGAATTCCGGTGCACAAGGTGAGTTTACTGGATTAATGATCATCCGTAAATATCACGTTACAAACGGTCAACCGCAAAGGAATGTTATTCTCATTCCTTCCTCTGCGCACGGAACAAATCCTGCCAGTGCTGTTATGGCCGGAAATAAAGT
>JALSTB010000001.1 GCA_026983955.1 Melioribacteraceae bacterium | reverse complement strand
TAATCGATAGATATTTATTGCGCGATTTCAAGTTTCATCCCAAATCGTTTATGGTTTACCAACAGATATTTATTGCAATAAATTTTTTCCTCATTTCGGTTATTGTAAAAAGGGAAGTGAAAAATCTATTTGCGTTACCCGGCAAAGAATTTTTGTTCTGGTTCATGTTGATTTCGGTTTTTACAACCGGCTACAGATACACACAAATTGAAGCTGTAAAACTTGCACCCGCCGCATTGGTTTTGTCGGTAAAAAGATTGTCTGTTCTTTTCGCTTCACTATACGGCGGCAAAATTTTTTCGGAACATCACTTGACGCGTAAAACAATTGCAATCATAACCATGCTAGCCGGCGCTTACCTTGTTGTTAATTATTAAATAATATAAATACTAAGAAATGTAAACGGTCTCGCTCTGTGGTGTTCTGCAATCCATATCTGTTCCCCGTGCACGGTGATCGATTATTTCTGCGCTTACTCCGGCCGTTCTCCCCAAAAGGAAAATAATAAAACCGATATTTTGCAAATCGTTTTCCGAAAGTTTCTTTTGGTGAAACGGTTTCCACATAAGTTTTAATGAGATAACTGCAATTACAGCATCGATGTTAACGCAATAAACGTTGTTGGAAACACCGACTTTATACAACTCTTCCACCAATTCGTGATAAAAATCCCAAAATAAATTATTAATGTTTTTAGATTTTAAATATTTACGAATAAAATCTTCACGGGGATCAATGTTAACCCTTTTGCCTTTAAAAACGGGATGATTGATACAGGGTATCCTTTTGTAATTCAATTCACCTTTGAGTTTTGCTTTATTTTTATATTCAAGATAATTAACCGCAACATTATGGGAAATATTTCTCAAATTGATTTTGCCATCCGGTTTGCTTGGATCTTTGATTTTTACATCTTTGAAAGAGTCGATTAAAAACTCCACAGCTTCATAGCCGCTTCCTCCGTGTGCGAGTCCGGTATTACTTAAATATCCTGTAAACGCAGTGGAAATATTGTTACGGGCACTCACGCTTTCTTTTGCGCCTTTTGCACTTAATGTTCCGGGTCCGTTGGTTAATGTTAAAGCCAACAAAGCGTAAAACTCAATCAAAGATTCTTCGGAAGGTTCTTCGTTGAACAATGCTTGATATACGGTTTCGGTAAAAGAAGTTTCCAGAAGTTTCAAATTTTTACCATTAAATAAATTTTTCAAGAAGGTATTTGAGTAAAGGAAGCCTGAATTCAAGACGGCACTTTTTGCAATAATGGTGATATATTCAATCAATTCAACCGCTGTTTGTCTGGTAATCTTTTTAAGAATTAAGGATTTGTAGGAAAACTCAAGTAATAAAGCTGCAAACAAAAATGCTTCGGGATGTTTTACTTTGTTTTTCGAATTAAATCTGAAAGCAAAATCGACAATATTTGTTTTCTTAAAACAGTTTTCTATAGCCGTTGAGAGGAATTCCGCTAAATCCGTTTTTTTACCGCCGCCGGTTTCGAACAAGGTTTGGGCAAAGGTTTCGGTTTTGTCATAATCAATTTCGGAATACAGATCCCTCAACTGCATTTCCGAGAACAATGTAATTAATTTACCGGTATAAACCTTAATTTGATTAAGTTCACTTATTCCGTCGTTAAGCGCCAAAGCTGCAATCAGTGCTTCGTTTGGGGTTGCCCCGTTATTTTTTGCCGTTTGAATTGCATGCAATTCTTGTTCGGTTGGTTTGGCAAAATAGTTCAGAATTATATTTGCAAGTTTCAATTTTTCTTTATCGGGTTGGAGTTTTGTAAGACTGAAAAATATGTTACTTTCGTACGGAAATTCAATTAATTCGACAACAGGCATTCCGTGCAATTCGGCAACAAAAGTGGAGGGATTGATTCTGGAAGCGCTTGATTTATTCCGCATGTTTTCGCGTAAAAATGTTGCACCGATTTGTTTATTTATTTCTTCAATTTCTTTATTGTAGGGTGGAAGAGCTTCGACCAACGGAATTTGCAAATGAAGCGGGAGTTTCAAGTCGAAATTATTGCCGAACCATGGTTTCAATCCGAGATTACCAACGGGTTCAAAATCCGGTTGAATGCCGGTTTTATCGAACACGGCTTTAACTGCGAGGGGAATGTGTTGAATGGAAGAAACGCGAACTCCTTTTTCACTAACGTTTCCGGGTTCATCGGGATTAAAAACCGGAACGCCGAAATAATCGTCGAACCATTTCTCTTTGGCAATTGCATCATCACCTTCACCGGCTAATGCACCGGCATGACCGCAAGCCCGGGTCAAGTTCGATTTCCATCTGCCGGTAACACAAGCAATTATCGGTTTGTTGAATTCGAGTTTCCCCGAAGTAATCATATCGAGTGCTTGTTGTTCATAATATCCGCCGGGTTCAACATACAGAACAACTCCTTTTGTACGCGGGTCGTTTTCAGCGGCATAGAGAAATTCGGGTACGGCGAATTGAATTATTACATCTTTACCGGAGCTGACAATTGTTGAAGTTCCGAACCCAGCTGTTTTAAGATATTCGGCAATTGTAGTGCTGAAATTTCCGGAGTTGCTGTGTATTGCAATTGAACCTTTAATTAAAGTTTCTTCGGGACGGTCGCCGCCCAGCGCTCCGCCAATTCGTATGTGGTTCCATGAATCCGCCACTCCCAAACAATTTGCTCCGAACACATCAATTCCGTTTGCTTGCGCAATGGCACGGATTAACCGTTGATCTTTTACACTCAACTTTTCCGTTATGATTATTATTTTTTTCAGGTTTTTGGAATTATAGTGGCATAATTCGGTGACCGCATGAAATACCGCATCGGGAGGAAGGTAAATAACACTTGTGTCGAATTCATGTTTTTCTACAACTTCGGCTAATCTGCTGTAAACGGGAATATCGCCGGCTTTGGTTTCCAGCTTACCTTTTCTGCCGTATTGCACTCCGGCTACAATATTTCCTCCACTGTATTCATGCGAAACGGGAGTAACATTTCTGCTTTCGTTTCCCAGAATATTCATTACCACTACTTTGGATTCTTTAGTCGCAATTTCTTCAAGCGATTTGATTCCAACGAAATAATCAAAAGGATTATTTACGCCCATATTTGCTCCTTAAACTTTTAGCGGTTGGTTTTTCTGTTCTTCCATCCAGTCGTCAATATCTTTTGCGTATTGCACTACTTCAACCATTGAACTGTCATAACCGAAAAATTTATATGGAATTCCCAGACTGTCCAAAATATCCCTTGCATATCCCATTCCTCTAATCAAGTTTGGTCCGCCTCTGCCCACAACAACATAAATGTTGGGCTTTCCGTTTTGTGCTACATAATTTTTCAAGGCGTCGAACATAGCTTTAAATGTTACGAAAATATCAGTGTTATTTGCTTTCCCGCCGATAACAAGTAAAACGTTGCTTTGTTTTAACCAATGTTTATAAACGATTTTTGCTATATCATACATTTTGTCGTAAGGCGGATTTCCTCCGAAGTCGCTCGATATTGTAGCTTTTTTACCTAAAGTTTCGGTTGCCGCGCTGTTTGCACCTCCACCGAACATAAAAGCGGTAACGGTTCCGTAAGGATTGATTACAACCACGTCACTTTGTCCGCGGTAGGTTCGCAATTGATTTATCTCTTCTTCAAATTGTGACATATCGGTCTGGAAAATTTCCATAGGTAAATTCAATCTTTGCCACTGCTTATTATCACGGTCGAATTGCGCTTTGAAATCGCATGCGTAAGGAATTAATCTTCCTTTTTCGTTTTTAATTCTTACCGGATTGATTTCCAGCATCGTAAAACCGAAATCGTTATAAAGATTCCATAACTTCGGCAGATGCTGTGCGAGCGGCGATATAATTTCGCGCGGCGCGTTTATTTCCGTTAATGCATCGATTATGTGATAAGTTTTCAAACCGGTTATCGGATCGAATGTACCTTCGTAAATTTGATCGGAATTTAATTCTTCAATATCAACACCTCCGTGATGTGTTAGAGTAAAATTGACCTTCCTTGTTTTTGTAGAAACATGAAGATTAAAATATATTTCATACGAAGCAGGGATAAATTCTTCGAAAGTTACTCCGTTTGCTTGAATAACTTTATCGTGAAACAAATGTTGGGCAAAATAAAGTTTTCTTTTGGCAGCCATTGCATCAATGGCGGAATCCACAATTTTAACCAGACCGGCTTTTCCTTTTTTGCCAACACCACCGTAAAATACCGGTTTAACAACGCATTTTCCTTCTTTAGCCATTAATTTTTCTACTTCTTCCAAAGTTGCATCGGCATCAAGAATTTGCGGGGTAGGGAAATTTGCAATATTTAATATTTGCTTCCCATACTTCATACCTGTAATTTGCATTGGGTTCTCCTGCGGAAATTATGAAATTTATGTACAGCGATTTTCCGGTTTTTCCGATTGAGGAAAATATATATGTAATACTTATTAAATTTCTTTAGACTGTAAAGGAAATGATGCGATACTCAATTTATTAAAATAATATTATTGAGTCAATGATAGTTAAAAAATTTTGGAGTAATTTACGGTCAAATTAAATTATTAATAAATGTAGGGTTGAAATGAAAAAAAATATAATCATTCTGTTTTTATTACCGGTAATTTTAATGGCACAACCTCAATTGAAATTGATGACTTTCAATATTTACCACGGGGAAAACAGAAAGGGTAAGATAGACTTAAACGTTCTGGCAGAGATTATTAACAAAGAGAATCCGGATGTTGTAGGATTGCAAGAGGTCGATTTTAATACCGGACGCTCAGGGAAAATTGACATTGCGCTGGAACTGGCATATAAAACCGGCATGATACCGTTATTCGCGCGGGCAATGAATTACGATGGAGGAGAATACGGAATTGCAATATTAACTAAATATTCAATAATTAAATCAGAAGTTTTTAATTTAACGAAATTTAAAAATTACGAACAAAGGGTTGCTTTGCGTGTTGATGTTAAGATTGGGGAAGACACTTTGGCATTTCTTACAACTCATCTGGATTATCATGAAGACGATACATTGAGATTTTTACAAATAAAAGATTTGATTAACATAGTAAAGCAAATTAAATATCCGCTATTTCTTTTAGGGGATTTGAATGATGTGCCGGAAAGCAGAGCGATTCGGTTACTTTCGCAACAATTTGAAATGGATAAACCTGCACTTTTGTCATTTCCATGTCCCACTCCGGAAAAGAAAATCGATTACATTTTGAAAAAAACGCATGAATGGGTTTTGAAGAATGAATACATCGTTGAGTCGGAGAACGCATCCGACCATTGTGCCGTAGTAGCTGAGTTTGAGAAAACGGATTAATTACTATATCGTTATATTTAAATTTTTAGTAACTGATTTTGTCTCTCACAAAAATAAGAATATATGTACAATTAGGTAAAAGAGTTACCAAAGTTTCTACCGTGGGATTTTGAGCTTGAGCAATCGGAGGTATGAACTGGGGAAATACCGACGATGAGGTTTCTATGAGGGCGTTAAATGAAACCGTGGAACAAGGGGTGAATTTGTTCGATACTGCGGATGTTTACGGGTTTGGTTACTCCGAGAAATTTATAAGTCAACTTATTCAAACTCACGGGCGGGATAAAATTATTGTTGCTACAAAAGCCGGAAATGATTTTTATAATGCCACTACCAAAGATAACGATGGTTATGGACCGACAAGACAAACCCATTTAAAAAAATCTAATCGGTGGTGTTTAGAAAAGTCTGTAACTGTTGAATATTTAAGTAATAGATATTTTGCAGCTACATAGTCCGGATTTGGAAAAGTTCAAATGTGATGAACCTTGGGAAGCACTGGAAATTTTGAAAAGTAACGGGGAAAATGTTCGCGAAGGATGGAGCGTACAATCATTTAAAGAAACGGAGCAGCCTCATATTTT